>CAYNZA010000011.1:0-46594 GCA_964401595.1 uncultured Desulfomonile sp. | reverse complement strand
TACCTGGGCATACACGCAGGTCCCGTTCAGCGGACAGTCATTGCACTCCTGATGTTTGAGGACGCACAGGACTCTCCTGAGCGCAACACCGAAGGCGCCTCGGATCGTCGATCCCTTGTAAGGCGGTAAAACAGCTTTGCTGAGAAATTCCGTGTGAAAATAGTAACAACCAAAAAGCATCCAGACCCCCGGTGATCAAAATTAAAACCCCGATTTCCAGATGAGGCCGAAAAAAAACCGCCCCCGTAAAGGTTGTCTGAGCAGATGTTAGTTCCCCAGCATCATAGCTCATTTGGAAATCGAAATGCATTATTTTTCAGTCAGAGACATTGTAATACCGACGAGTGTCAGGTAAGGACATTTCAAATTGAAAAATTTCAGGGTGAGTCGAAAAATATCTTTTCAAGGGGCGCACCACTCTAGCTGGACTGGCAACATGTTGATATGTATGGTTGATTTAGAGCGCGGTTACCAGGCTGAATCGAACCCGTTTCCTGCCTTGTGATACCGGACTGGATACACAGCGTCCGGTACAGGTGTATTGCCTTTTTCACGGGAATGACAGGTTGGAGAATTGACTGAATTGCGTTTACTCTGGAGAAAAACTATAAGTGCCCGAGCCTGTTGATCCACCGGTTCTGAGAAAACATTCTCCAATACTCCGGCAGGGACGCCGGAGCTACCCGGCCCCGGTTTCATGCCCCCCTACTTCCCCCTAAGCAATCCCTTTTCGTAGAAGTACTGGAAAACTATTGATGGGGTGATTCCGGTGAGTTCTGATACCTTGAATATGGTGACGGATTTTCTTTCCATCCGTAACTGGTTAATAATGCGGGTAATTCTTCCGTAAACTTCGTCGCTATGATTAATATCCATGGGTTGGGACTCCAGTTTGAATGACGGTCAGGATTCGTGTGTAAAGCGGCCGTTTCAATCCGACTGTGGAACCTGGGGCTCCCTGAACCGCCTAAAAAAAAGACTCTACCGACTTCAGGGCCTCTTCCATCTTTGAGTTGTCCGGGCCACCGGCCTGCGCCATGTCGGGTCGTCCTCCGCCGGAGCCACCAAGCACAGTAGCCGCTTTTTTCACAATGTTACCGGCATGGAACCTGTCGGTCAGGTCTTTTGTTACTATTGCCAGGAGGAGGCCCTTGCCGTCTGCGTTTGCTCCGAGAAGCGCCACACCGGACCCCAGGGCGTCCTTCAGTCTGTCTCCATATTCCCTGAGGGATTTTGGATCCTGGACATCTTCGAGGTTCTGGACTACCAAACGTATTCCGTTAATCTCTTTGAGGCCCGACAGAATACTTTTTGAACCGGCTCCAGAGGCAAGTTTCTGCTTAAGGGTCTCTACCTCACGCTCTTTGGCCTTCTTTTCATCAAGCGTTTTCTCGAGCCTCTTCAGGATATCGCCCCTTGAGGATTTGAGCCTGTCAGCAATCTGCCTCATTTCGTTCTCCATGGAACGAACATACCGGACAGCTCCAGATCCGGTAACTCCCTCGATACGCCTGACCCCGGCAGCGATACCACCCTCGGACAGTATCTTGAACATGCCGATGTCTCCCGTGCGGCTGACGTGAGTTCCTCCACACAGTTCCTTACTAATGGAACCCATGGATACCATCCTCACCATGTCCCCGTATTTTTCCCCGAACAGGGCCATGGCGCCTTCAGCCTGAGCCTGATCCACCGGGATGGTTTTCGATTCCACAGCGACGTTTTCCCTGATGGCATCGTTGACCAGATCTTCAATCCTGTCGATTTCCGCCTGTTCTATTGCCGAGAAATGAGTGAAGTCGAAACGGAACCTTCCGGGTTCAACCAGAGATCCACGCTGCCCGACATGGTCTCCGAGAATTTTTCTCAAGGCCCATTGCAGCAGGTGAGTGGCCGAATGGTTAGCCATTATGGCCTGCCGCCTGGCCTGATCCACGCCGAGCGATATGGCCTGTCCGGTGGTGAAGGACCCGGAATCGACCCTGACCTTGTGAGATATCAAGCCTGAAGCTGACTTGACTGTGTCTTCCACTGTCATCCTGCTTCCATTGTCCTGTATGATGCCATGGTCGCCGACCTGTCCGCCGGATTCAGCATAGAAAGGAGTGGTGTCACAGACAAGCAAACCTGATTCGCCCTCTTCCAGCCTATCTACAAGGGCGCCATCCTTCACCAGGGCAATAACCTTGCCGGAACCGGAAAGATTCTCATAACCCGTGAACACAACTTCAGCCTTACTGTCGGCCAGATCGAACTCAACACCCTTACCGGCGCCCTGGCTTCCATCCCAGGCTTCCCTTGCAAGGCTTTTCTGTCTGGACATTTCCGATTCGAAGCCCGCGTGATCGACAACGAGGCCAAGTTCGGTCGCCAGATCCTGAGTGAGGTCGGGCGGGAATCCAAATGTGTCGTACAGCTTGAAAACAACTGGCCCCGGAAGGACAGTCTGACCCTGTTTTCTGATCCTGTCCGCCTCTTCTTCGAATAATATCAGTCCCCTGGAGAGAGTCTCAAGAAAACGCTCTTCCTCGTTGAGAATCACCTTGTTGATGAGGGTCCGGTGGGCCGCAAGCTCAGGGTATGCTCCAGACATGTGGTCAATGACGACTCCGGAGGTGTCGAACAGGAATGGCTCATTAAGTCCGATATACTTTCCGTACCGTATAGCCCGGCGCATGATTCTCCTGAGCACATATCCCCTACCCTCGTTGGAAGGCAGCACCCCGTCCGAAATCAGGAAAGCGGCGGCCCGGCTGTGATCGGCGATAACCCTGATGGCGATGGAATCAAAATCGTGCCCCGAACACTTTTTCCTGCTCAGTTCCTCCACCCTGCCGATGATTGGGACAAAAAGATCCGATTCCCAGTTGCTGTCCTTGCCCTGCAGGACGGCGGCCAGTCGCTCCAGCCCGAGGCCCGTGTCGATGGACGGCCTGGGTAGTGGAGTCATCTTCCCGGAGGAATCACGATCGAACTGCATGAAGACAAGGTTCCACAATTCGAGGAAACGGTCACAATCGCATGCAGGACCACAGGCAGGATCATCACAACCAAGCCTCGGTCCCTGGTCTATATGAATCTCGGAACATGGACCGCATGGACCCGTGTCTCCCATGCTCCAGAAGTTTTCCTTCTCACCAAGCCTCTGTATTGGGTTTGACTTTTCACCCAGAACCTTGCGCCACAACCCGTCAGCCTCATCATCGTCCGTGTAAATGGTGACATGAAGGTCCTTCTTCGGAAGCCCCAGATCCTTGGTGAGGAATCCCCACGCAAACGCTATGGCGTCCTGCTTGAAATAGTCTCCAAAGGAAAAATTGCCCAGCATCTCAAAGAAGGTGTGGTGACGAGCCGTATGTCCGACGTTTTCAAGGTCATTGTGCTTGCCACTGACCCTGAGACATTTCTGTGAAGTGACCGCCCGCTTGTAATCACGCTTCTCCAGGCCGGTGAAGACCTTCTTGAACTGGACCATGCCGGCGTTGGTAAAAAGCAGGGTGGCGTCTCCTTCCGGGACCAACGATGAACTTGCAAGCCTGTTGTGACCGCTCTTTTCAAAATACTTAAGGAAACTCTCCCGCAATTCAGCGCCAGTCATGTAACCTCCCTGTAAAACGCCCGGTAATTATACGGCCCGAATCTCGAAGCCCAAAAATCCATCCCGGTGTCATCACTCACCGCCCAGCAGCAAAAGCCCCTGACGGCGACTAAAAACGGATTGAACCCTGGACATGGCAGTACAGCGTTATAACATAACAAATTCATCATGAAACTTGCAAGCAAATCAGCGTCAACTGATCTTACGGATGATCGTTGAGATACCCTCACACAAAAAGAACCGACGTCTCGCTCAACGCAAACCCCAACCATACATAAAACAGAATCTAAACATTAGTTATAACATACCGTAAAATAATATCTAAACATCAAGTAATGTATCAGCAATATTAAAAATATTAATCCATAATAAAGTTGGTTAGTTATAGACATTACAGGTTTTAATATTATTTAATCTACGTTAATTACCAGTTTCTATGGTTTTTTTATTTGACTAAATCGCGAGGCGTTGATAATAGCGCTGTGCGGGTTTTTTGACCTGTAGCATCCAGATTTCGAAACCAGACACAGACACCATTGGGAAAAAGAAGCGCAACCAAATCATTTGGCACTGGGAAAAGGGAAAGCCATGACTCGACGAGCTTTTACCGTAGAAAGCTCTACATGCTCAGGTCGGCTGCGTGCGCCGAACAGAGTACGAAGGACATACCGGCCGAACTGCTGAACACGGTGGTCAATCACTCGTGTGAGCAGATGAGCGAGCTTCCTGATAATTCAGTGTCGTTTATGGTCACATCGCCGCCTTATAATGTGGGCAAGGACTATGATTCGGATTTGTCGCTTGAGGAGTATCTGGGTTTCCTGCGCAGAGTATTACAGGAGACGTATCGGGTTCTGTGCCCAGGTGGAAGGGTAGCGTTCAACGTGGCCAACCTTGGGCGCAAGCCGTATATTCCGCTTAATTCCCATGTATCGGTCATAGCGTCGGAGATTGGGTATCTTATGCGTGGGGAGATAATATGGATCAAGGCGAAGGGAGCTGGAGGCTCATGCGCCTGGGGTTCATGGATGTCGGCCGGCAATCCTACCTTGCGCGACCTGCACGAATATATACTGGTTTTCTCGAAGGATCGTTTTGACAAGCCATCCAAGGGCAAATCCACCATTTCGCGTGACGAGTTCATGATGGCCACGACGAGCGTATGGACTATTCCGCCGGAATCGGCAAAACGTGTGGGGCATCCGGCGCCATTCCCTGTTTCCCTGGTTGAGCGGCTGATAAACCTTTACACCTACGAAGGTGATGTTGTGCTTGACCCGTTCATGGGCAGCGGTTCCACTGCGGTAGCCGCGGTGAAAACCGGTCGCCTGTTCGTTGGCTATGAACTTTCCCGGGAATACATCGACCTCTGTTACAGCAGACTGGCTCAAAGCGTCCCGATGGAACAGGCCCTGTAGACTTTACCTCTTGCCCTGGTTTCCCCCTTCTGCGATTCACAATTTTCGCTTCATCAGGAATTCCCATCCAACCAGACGTTGACGTATGAAAAGGCTTGCATTAATATTGGAAAGTTTATTCCAATCTAGGGTGTTAGATAATAATGAGTTCAACGTACGAAATTATTTGGCATGGAAGAGGCGGTCAAGGGGCTGTAACCGCTGCGAAGATATTCACAGAAGCGGCATATCTTCAAGGTTTTAAAGGTGTTAGCGCCAAACCCACATATTTTTCCGAAAGACGTGGCGCTCCTGTGAGCGTTCATGCCCGGATTTCCCCGGATCCCATCAGGACGTTCTCAAACGTGTCTCTGGCGGACATGGTGGTGGTATTGGACGACAACCTTCTCGAAATGGTAAACGTCACATCCACCCTCAAGCCTGGCGGCCTTCTGGTCATAAATTCGTCGAAGACGGCGCATGAGCTTGGCCTTAACGGTCCGTATTCCGTGGCCGTTTCTGACGCTTTCAGGAGTTCTGAGGACGCCGGCCTCATCATTGAGGGCAACGTGCTGATCTCGACCTCCATACTTGGCCCCATAGTGGCGGCTTCGAGCCTTGTAGACCTGGAAAACATCAAGAAAGCGGTTGATCATAAATTCAAGGGCAAAGCTCTGGAGAGAAACCTCATGGCGCTGGAAATAGCGTATCGCGAGACAACAATCACCAACAACACACCTTTGGCGAAAACCGTTTCGGCCTGATTCGCCTGAGTCAAGCGAGGCGAGATGCCCCATGAAAAAGGAAAAGATGAAAAACGTGATCATTAAGGCAGTGTCCCGACCTTCGAAAGGAGAGGCCGGGAAAACCGGAGACTGGCGTTCACAGACCCCAGTGATAGACCAGGAAAAATGTTCCCAGAAGGAATCGTGTCTGCTGTGCTGGCTGTATTGCCCGGATGGGGTAATATCGCGCGAATTCCCACTGGAAATTGACCTGGAGTATTGCAAGGGTTGCGGAATATGCGCACAGGAATGCCCCAGAAAAGCCATTATCATGGTTGACGGTCGCGACCCATCAGCCAAATGATATAGCGGTAGTTGACCCTGGCTACGAGTCAGCCCTGCCGGCGCCAATTGGGCGCGCAGCTTAACATATCTCTTTTTGCATAAATGTTAACGGGAATGAAAATGTCAGATGTAAGAATAATCACAGCCAATTCAGCGGCGGCCCTTGCCGCTAAACTATGCAGAGTCCAGGTAATTTCGGCGTATCCAATCACACCCCAGACACCCGTCACTGAAGAATTGGCGGAAATGGTTGAATCAGGACAGCTTGGCGCCGAATACCTCACAGTAGAGAGCGAACATTCAGCGATGGCTTCCGTAATCGCAGCGTCCCAGGTTGGAGCGAGGGCCTTTACCGCTTCGAGCGCCAATGGCCTGCTGTACATGCATGAGATGCTGCACTGGGCCGCAGGCAGCCGAACTCCCGTGGTCATGGCCTGCGTGAACAGGGGAGTGGGCGCTCCATGGACAATCCTGAACGACCAGCAGGATTCCATATCCCAGAGAGACACCGGGTGGATTCAGCTATATTGCAGCAACAGCCAGGAAGTAATTGATTCAATCATCCAGGGCTACCGGATTGCGGAGCAATTGAACATTCCCGTCATGGTCTGTTATGACGGGTTCATACTATCCCATACGACCACCCCGGTGGAAATTCCGGCGCAGGAACTGGTAGACAGCTATTTGCCGCCCAGACAGGCCGTAGCGGGTATATCGGAATACACCCCAATGAATGTCAACCCTCTGATCCTGAGCGATCCAAGACCGGACAGCGAGGGACAGATGGCCCCGGGTTATATGGATCTGCGTTACCGTCTGCAGCAGGACCTGGTAACGGGACTTGACATCATAAAGAAGGCCGACGGAGAATTTGAGCAGATTTTCGGACGATCATGCGGAGGAGTTTCCTGGGGCTACAGGATGGAGGACGCCACTCACGCCATAGTGAGCTTCGGGTCTCTAGCTTCCGAATGCACTCTGGCGGCGGACCTGCTCCGACAGAAAGGGCTGCGTGTGGGTGTGACCGGAGTCCGGTCTTACAGGCCGTTCCCGGAGGAAGACCTCCTTGAGGCCCTCTCGAAGGTAGAGACTGTGACGGTTTTCGAAAAAGACGTCAGCTATGGTTACAAAGGGGCCCTTGCCATGGACCTGAAGGCGGCTCTTTATGAATCGAAGAACCGTCCGGCCTTTTCGTCCTGCGTGGTAGGTCTGGGAGGACGTGATGTCCTGCCGCAGACGCTGGCCAACGAGGCATATAGGGCCATTACGGGAGAAACAAGACACGCCTGGGTTGACATCAAGGGCTAGAATGAGGCCCTGTCAAACATCGTCCCGAAGATATTAACCCTGAACATAATTTTTGACATGGAGACTGATTATGGCGACATCCGCTGCCAAGATATTACCAAAAGAAGAATATATACTCCCCGGAACGAGATCGTGCGCAGCCTGCGGACTCATGCTGACATACAGGCACGCCCTGAAAGCGCTTAACCCCGGAAAGACGGTGGTCGCCGTGCCTGCAAGTTGCATGACGGTCCTGCATGGCGTCTACCCTGTCACACCGGTGAAGACGATCTGCATCAACAACCCGTTTGGGGCAACCGGAGCGGCGGCGTCCGGTATAGCTGCCGGACTCAAGGCGCTGGGCCACGATGATTACACAGTGCTGGCTTTCGCAGGTGACGGCGGCACCTATGACATAGGTATTCAGGCCCTTTCAGGGGCGTTGGAGCGTGGAACGAATTTCCTGTACATCTGTTACGACAACGAAGGTTACATGAACACCGGCACCCAGAGGTCCAGCGCAAGCCCGGCCGGCGCCATAACTTCGACAACACCGGTCCTCTCCAAGCTCCAGCACAAAAAGAACATGATAGGAATCATAGAAGCGCACCGCATTCCATACATTGCGACCGCCTCTCCCGCCTTTCCACTGGACCTGTTCGACAAGGTTAAGACTGCAAAGGACACTGTCGGCTCGAGGTACATGGAAGTCCATGCCCCCTGCCCTCCCGGATGGGGATTCCCCAACAAGGACCTGATCAAGATGGGCAAGCTGGCGGTGGACTCTGGAATACACGTGCTCTTCGAAATCATCGACGGGGCCTTCAGGCTTACTTCCCGCTCTCTCAACCTGGCAGGGAAAGGCAAGAGAAAACCGGTGGCCGATTATGTGAAAGGCCAGACACGTTTCAGGAAAATCAGCCCGGAACAGATCGATGCCCTGCAGAAATTCGTGGATGTTCGCTGGAATGAGTTGCTGGAGCGTCATAACAAGAACAGTTAAGACACAACATGCGTATACTGCTGATAGGTAATCCTGTCTCGGGTCGCGGCAAAACCTCGACGGTGGTGAGAGAAGTTGTCTCCTGTGCCAGAGCGAGGGGCCATGAGATTGAGACGGTGTTCACAACCTCATCCAGTAGCGCATGTCAGCTAGCGGCGGAAATTACCCCCGGATTCGATTGCCTTATGATCGCCGGGGGTGATGGCGTCATCAACGATGTGATCAATGGCGCGAACCTCAACATTTTACCTCCCCTGATGGTTATAGCCACTGGCACCGCCAACATGCTGGCCCGGGAATTATCTCTGCCGAAAACTGCGCCGGAAATCATCAAGCTGGTGGAACGGGGTAGAACCACAACAATAAAACTTGGACTAGCCAATGAAAAACGTTTTCTGATGCTGGTTTCCGCCGGTTTTGACGCCCTTGTTACAAAGCAGATAAAAGAGAATCGTCCGAAGCGCCTTGGATTCAGAGGTTACATTAAACCTGCGCTGAAAGCGCTGAGGCATTACATGCCCACCGCCATGAACGTGACCATGGACTCGGAGACAACCGTTGAGGGCGAGATGGTCATTGTGGGGAGAATTAACAAATATGGTGGGATCTTCCGTTTTTCCCGAAACTCTTCATTTACAGCCGAAACATTTGAGGTGTGCGTTTTCCGGAAAGCAACATTGACAAGTATCGTGAAATACGGCCTGATGGGCTTGCTCAGGCTCTCGGAGTTATCATCGGAAATCCGGCGTTTTAGCGCCAGGCACATTATCATCGATTCAAGGCCGGCCAGTCCGGTGGAGGTCGATGGCGACTATTTCTGCGAAACCCCCGTTAGCATACAATTGACAGACCAGGTCATTCAAGTCATCACTCCCTGACATGCGTTATAACTCAAAGGCTTCTCTCGACAGCATTTCCAGAGTCTCTCCCATATCTCCGGCGCTCACATTGCGACGGCTGAATTTCATTATGGATTCGCCCGATTTGAGGTCGGACAGATCGGCTTCAATGTCATAAACGGACTCATTTGGCGTGATTCTGACTGTTAACAGCCTTGAGACACGGATGACGGAAGCCAGGCCTTCCTTCAGTTCTGTTAAATTTCCGGCCTTCAGCAATCCCTCCGAAATAGCTTGCCTTATCTTTGAGGGATTCACAAAATCATACTTGGCCTCAATAATTGTTTGAGGCTCCAGGGAGCGGTAGGCGCTGTCAACAAACCGCTGATCCGGTTTCTCCCTGAAGTTTTCAAAAACTACCACGACGGTCGCTTTCAACTTTTCTGTCGGAACTTTCTCAGGCGTTACGATTTGAGGCGCCATGAGCTTGGGTCTGGGCGGCTCCCAGGTTTCGCCGCTAAGACCAATTATTGGCTCTATTCCGCCGCGAGGATAAATCATGATGAGCAGCAACGCCACTGCAGCGGCTGTCGCCAGGGCCGCCATGGGGATGTTGAAGAAGTTTTTGACTTTCTTCCACAGACCTTCAGATTTTTGCTCTGCGGAAGCCAGAACTTTCTTCACGGATTCATTCTTTTGCTCCATGCGCCGGTATTCGCGGCATGGCATGAGATCAAACGCCTGCGCCTGATCATACGAATCAAAATCTCTCAGGCGTCCGACCCGTTCCATGAGATCTGAAACCGACTTCTGATCCTCCAGTGAGAGACCCGGTCCTTCCATCCGAAATTCGAGGCCGGCCAAAAGCTGTGTGAGCTGAAGTTTGTGCGCCTTGTAACAATGTATGTCATTTAAGGAGATATAACTGGAGAAGAGTTCTGCATTATCCAATTCTTCTACACTTGGCGGCCTGAACGTCCCTATTCCCCAGTGGGCGCTCAGTTCAGAACCGGCCGGAATCTCCTGCGTGGCGCTCATCGGGCAGAATGACGGATCATCAACCCGACTTTTCATTCTGTATTGGGCCAGCAGGTCAGTCTGAATGTCCTTGAGCGAAATCAGGGCTCGTGAAGTATCGAGTTTATGCAGTGTGGTCGATACAAAAAGTCTGTTGAACTCCTTAAGATGTCCGGAGAGTCCGGATTCACCCAGAGGATCGAAGCCCAAAAATATTCTGGGGTCCTCCAGGAAATCGGAAGAAGTTGAAGGAATCGTTTCATCAACCACTGTCTGGCTGGAACCGATCGGAATGCGATAGCCCTGAGCCTCTTCAAGGGGAGTTGTCGTATGAGGCCGACGCAATCCCGAACCCGGCGCAAGAATGGAAACAGCGATCAGGTCGTGGTGGGCCTCCTTAAGGACGTGCACAGTCGCAGCAATGGCCATATGATAGAGATAACTGGCGTCAGACTGCAGGGACGCCCCGTTAAGATATTTTTTCCAGAAGTCATCCCCGGCTGCCCACAAAGTGTCCCAACTCTGTTTTGTCGAAACCTTAAGCCTGTCAGCCGTCCGGACACTGAGTTGAAAAACCAGTCCCGGTATATCCAGCAAATCCGGACCACCAATATTTTTGCTCCTGCAGACAGGTTGAAGTGGAGGGGAATTGAGAAACTTTCGAACAGTCTGCGGGTCTATCGCAATTCTTTTGTTGTACACCATGGACTTGAGATAGTTTTCCCAGACAGCGTGGCCAAAGCCTAGTGTCCCTCTGACATGCTGGACGCTACACGCGTCCGAAACAGCATGGACCACCGGCCCAAGTAACTGTATTCCCGCTATATGGCTGTTCGGACCCAGGACCTCAAGGGGCTCGAAATGTCTGTGAATAAAACTGTCGTAATAAAATTTTGAAAGAGCTGTCCACGGAGCGAATTTCGTTTTTGAAATGAGCCCCTGAAAGTTTGAGTCCCAGTTCTTGCCGTCCTGAGCGCAATACTCCCTGATCCGGCTAAAAACCGGAGAGTTCTTCATGTCCACCTGTGCCCCGAGGTATTGCGACAGTCCTTCTACAATTATTGAGTCGAATCCCGTCCGTGATGATGCGCTGAAAGAATAACCATCGGCGTCAGGCCAGAAATCAAGAGCTTCAGGATAGGGGTTAACGAAGTGGTTCATTGCGGTAAACTGGTGATAAGCCAATCCCGTAATGCCGTTTTTTCCGAGAATTTTCAGTTCATTGAACTCCAGCGCCAGATCTGAGTATTTGTCAGTGTTCATGGCCTCCATGCCCACCAACTTTTCCACGGCCGATTCTCCCGGCTCCAGACTCATGACATCCGTGTTTTGTCCATAAGCGAGTTCAAAGTTCTGAAGCGCCCTTTTCTCCGCTTCTTCACCGTACATTCTGATGAAATCCACGGCGTCACAGACCACCCGGTAATGTGATTTACTCATCATGTCAAAACACCATGATCATCGGTAAATTGATCCCTGTCAGAGCCATCATCACCTGAATCATCCGAATGTTCCTCACTAAGAGGACAATAATTGTTCAAAAAAAGTCTGATGAGACAATACTGAATCCGGTAATCCCAAGTTGGTTGAGGACAAAAAGAAATTTTGCAGGAATTAAAACGACCCTCAAGTCAAAAGAGACTTCAGGGCCGTCATTACGCCACGGTGGCTCTAATCACGTAAGTATTTCCAGGACACATAAATCCATTAACCTTCTCTGATACGGAGTTGGAGAAAATGGCTCTACATAGCCTTCGGCGGAACCTTTATCCTTTTCTTGGGCTTGTCCGTCGCCTTCTTTGGCTTGGTGTCTTTCTTGTCCTTCCTGACTTCTGCCTTCTTTATTTTCTTGACGGGCTTTTCTTCTACCAGTTCTTTGGGCTTTTCCAAAGGTTTGTCGTTGGGCGCGATAATGGCTTCCTTGCTCACACTCGCCGTCTCAGCGACGCTTGTAACAGGCGGAGCGCCAAACTGGCCAAGCATGGTTTTCATCTCAACCGCCAGCTTGTCCAGAGCCCATGAAATTTGCGGAACCAGCAGAGCCTCACCAAGCCTGTTCCAGGTGTCGGGAACTATGCCTCGGGCCACTAAAGGAGAACAACTTATCTGCTCCTTACCCACAGCATACAGACCTACAGCGTCCGCCTGAGGCGCAAACACGCAAGCAAAAGCAACTGTCATTACAAGCGTCATGACAAGTGATTTCATGATATTACTCCGATAGAGTTAGCTTTGATTTTAGTATACTTAAAATTGAAAAAAAATCAAGAAGTTCTAGCTTTTGGCCCTATTTACTCAAAACCAGTAAGTATTTTTGGATGACATTTTTGAAATCACGCAATTAATGAACCCTTCGGTTGCGCTAATGACTCTCGTCCGGCGTTTTCCCGCTCCAGATATCCCGATTGACACCTCCCCTGCCCATGCAGGCCTGTCGATCCTTGTTTCATGATCAAATCAGTTGCCAATTCACATCTGTAATGTTATTGATAAATGTTCCGGTTCATTATTCCAATTTCAGGATCAGGAGCTTTTCATGATCACAGAGTTGCTTCCCAAGACTTACAACCCATTGGAAATAGAATCTAAATGGTATGAGATATGGCAGGACAAAGGCCTGTTCAAGGCCGAAGACCGACAGACCGGCGCAGAATATTCCATCGTCATTCCGCCGCCGAACGTAACAGGTTCATTGCACATGGGGCATGCCCTGAACAATACCCTCCAGGATATTCTGATAAGGTATCACCGGATGAAGGGTTACAACACCCTTTGGATGCCGGGCATGGACCATGCGGGAATAGCCACCCAGAACGTTGTAGAACGTCAACTGGCTGCAGAGGGTTTGACTCGTCAGGATTTGGGAAGAGAAAAGTTCGTTGAAAGAGTGTGGACATGGAAAGATCACTCCGGTGGGGTAATCATCAACCAGCTCAAGAGGCTTGGCTGCTCCTGTGACTGGGACAGGGAACGCTTCACCATGGATGAGGGGTTATCCAAAGCAGTCCGGGAAGTCTTTGTGCGTCTTTATGAGCAGGGCCTGATTTACAAGGGTGATTACATTGTAAACTGGTGTCCCCGATGCCATACGGCATTATCGGACCTGGAAGTCGAGCACAACGAAGCGCCCGGCAATCTGTGGCTTATAAAATACCCCGTGGATAATTCAGATGAATTCCTCGTTGTCGCCACCACCAGACCGGAAACCATGCTTGGAGACACGGCCGTGGCGGTAAATCCTGCTGACCCACGCTATGCCCATCTGGTCGGAAAGACTGCTATCCTGCCATTGGTAGGGCGCAAACTGAAAATAATCGGAGACCCTATCGTTGCAATGGACTTCGGCACCGGCGCCTTAAAGGTGACCCCTTCACATGACCTGACGGACTTTGAGCTTTCCATGAGGCACGGCCTGGAACACATTACCATAATGGATTCCAACGGAGTCATCAATTCCAACGGGATTCACTTCGCCGGACTTGAACGTTACGAGTGCAGAAAACAGATAGTGGAAGAGTTGAAGGACAAGGGATATCTTGTTGATATAAAGCCCTATAACGTGGGACTCGGACATTGTTACAGATGCAAGGATGTTATTGAGCCGCTAATATCAAAGCAATGGTTTGTCAAGGTTGAGCCATTGGCCCGTGAGGCTCTGAAGGCGGTAGAGGACGGCAGGACACGGATCATCCCGGAAAACTGGACAAAAACCTATTATGAGTGGATGACGAATATAAAGGACTGGTGTGTCTCTAGGCAGATATGGTGGGGCCACCGCATACCGGCATGGACATGTGAAGAGTGCGGCAAGGTTATCGTGGCCAGAGAGGCTCCGGAATTCTGCCCCGCCTGTTTCGGCTCAAAACTCGTCCAGGAAACCGATGTGCTTGACACATGGTTTTCGTCGGCCTTGTGGCCCTTCTCCACAATGGGTTGGCCGGAATCCACGGAGTTGCTCAAAGCCTTCTACCCGACTTCCTGTCTTGTGACCGGTTTTGACATTCTTTTTTTCTGGGTCGCCAGAATGATGATGATGGGCCTGAAATTCATGGATGATGTCCCATTCAGGGATGTCTACATCCATGCGCTGGTTCGGGACGAACACGGCAAGAAAATGAGCAAGTCCCTTGGCAATGTAATTGATCCGCTCATGGTGATGGACAAGTTTGGGACCGATTCTTTCAGGTTTACCCTGGCTGCTCTTGCAGCCCAGGGCAGGGACATAAGACTCTCGGAGAACCGGATTGAGGGCTACAGGAATTTCATGAACAAGATATGGAATTCAGCCAGGTTTGCCCTGCCTCACCTTCAGTCCATAGACGGGTCGGTCGATATAAACAGCTTTGATGATTTCAACGTTCAGGAAAGATGGCTGTTATCGCGTCTTAACAGGACGGTCAGGGAGGTGGGTTCTTCAATAGAGGCCTATTCATTCAATGAAGCGGCCCAATCCCTGTATCAGTTCACATGGCATGAATTCTGTGACTGGGGCATTGAACAAGCCAAGATACCGTTATCCGGAACGGATGAGCACGCCGGAAAAAGGTCGGCCGTAGTCCTGAGACATACCCTGGACACTGTCATCCGTCTGCTTCACCCGTTTGTGCCCTTTATCACTGAAGAGATAGCGTCATACATGTCATCCGGTCAGGCGCCCATAATATCGGGGCCTTTTCCGGCCTGTGATGAGAAGTATCTGGATGATCAGGCGGAGGAGAGCATGAAACTGCTCATGGGGATAATAGGTTCGATCAGGAACATCCGCTCTGAGATGAACATAGCCCCAGGAAAGGCGCTACCGGTTACACTCTATCCGGATTCAGACAACAACGTTGCTTTAATAAAAGACAATCAGTTGACGCTGCAATCACTGGCAAGAATTTCTGAATTGACTTTAAAGACGGTTAATTGCCAATCAGAGCCACCAAAATTTTCGGCTGCTGCAGTGGCTGGAAACGTCAGGATATTCGCCCCACTCGAAGGCCTACTGGACCCGGTGGTCGAAATCGGGCGTCTGGAAAAGGAACTGGCAAAAATAGAGAAAGAAGCTGTGTCAATTCGCAAGAAACTGTCGAATGAGGACTTTCTGGAAAAAGCCAGCGCCGAGGCCGTTCTGAAACAAAAAGACAAGCTGGCCGATATTGACGCCAAAGAATCGGGAATTCGCCAGGCTCTGGAAAGAATGAAGAAGTTCTGCGGTTAGCCTGACCGTCAAAAGGAAAACAAATCAAGGTGTTCTCGAGGGACAACCTTATAATACTGGAAGAGACCGGATCCACCCAGGATATCGCCTATGACATGGCTAAACGAGGCGCCTCACACGGTGTCGCTGTCATGGCCCTGAATCAGACATCAGGTCGTGGCCGCATGGGAAGGAGATGGTCGTCTCCCAATGGCAAGAATCTGGCGGTATCCGCCATACTCAGGCCATCCTGTAAACCGGCGGAGGCGCCCCTGTATGGGTTGATGGCCTCGGTGGCAGCGGCCATGACGGTGGAGTTCTTTTGTTCGGGAAAACAGGTTCAGCTTAAGTGGCCCAACGACGTTATCGTTGACGGAATGAAGATTGCCGGAATATTGCCCCAGGCCCTCATTGGCGATTCGAGAACTGAATTTGTCATAATCGGTCTGGGGCTAAACGTAAATTCCGTGTTGTCGGACTTGCCTACGGAAATCCGGGAAAAGACCACGTCCATGCTAAGACTGTCCTCCCGGCGTTTTGATCTCCTGGAGGTAGCTTTATCCTTCCTGGGTTTCATGAACGAATTGCACGACAATGCCGTTCACTTCGGGTTCCGGAATATTCTGGACCTGTGGACTTCAAGATGGGCGCACAGGGGTCTATTCGTGGACAGGCCCGAAGTCCGGGGTATTGCCGAAGGTATTGACGAGACAGGCGCCCTTTTGCTCAGGACCCTTGATCACGGACTGGTCAGCGTCTCTGGAGGGGAAGTGAATTTTCAGGCCCTTCCGGAAAACAGGAAACATTAGCATGTCGGATCGCAACACTGGCGAGGCCATATAATGTCGATATCCAGAACCTTATTGGGTTTATCATCCAAACAGCTAGTTGGCATAGTGGCGTTATCGTCATTATTAAGCGCCTGGGCCATGATCCTGGAGCTTAAGCCTCAAGCAGATTATTTTCTGGAAAAAATACAAAGCAGTTATGATTCCCTGGTTCCAGAGATTTCCATCAAGAACGGAAAAGCCTCGATCAGGGAACGTCAGCCTCATTATCTAAGCTCAATTACCGACAAGGATGTCACCATAGTGATAGACACTCGTGACAAGAAACAGCGTGAGGCTTACGAATACATAAAAGAGACACCATATGGAATAGCGATATCTCAAGACTTCCTTGTGCTAAAAAATCATGACCAGTTAAGTGAGTTATCTTTCAAGACGCTGCCGGACATTGTAATCAATTCATCCAACCTGTTGAGCGCCTTGAATGAGTATTCATCGAAGATATGGCTGATCGCGTGGACCTTCTTCATATTCTACTGTCTGCTTAACAAGACTGCTCAGGTATGCCTTTTTGCATTCATTCCCATTATCATCACCAGACGGCTGTCCTGTCCCGTGACCTATTCCGAGGCCGTGAGATTTACCGCAGGCGCCATGATCGTTCCTGTCGTCATCGATTTCATCATGAAATGGCTTTCAATATTCTCTTCAATGGAGACTGTCGTCTACTTCGGTATTTATGCGCTGGCGCTGTTCAGAATCATCAAGGATCATGTGAGAATGGGCGCTGATAATCCTTCTCTTTCAAAAAGTATTGAGCCTGGAGTTTGATAAATGGAGCTTTTTCTGTGCGTGATAGGAATGGTCATGATTGTAGAAGGACTGCCCTATTTTGCTTTCCCGGAAAAGATGAAATCCGTCATGGCTGTTGTCCAGAATCAGCCCGATGTGGCTTTGAGAGTTTTTGGAGGCGTCCTGACATTGCTCGGAATGACTATAGTATATCTTGCCAGAAATGCGCTAAACTCCTAGAGGCATGATTTTTGAAAGATGTCTGAAAACATTTCAGATCAGAAACAGTCCACTGAACAAGGGTCCCATGAAACTGATATTCCCACGGAATTCAGACTATCTACTTATGAATATGAACTGCCGACTGATTTAATCGCTCAAGAACCCGCCAGAGTCCGTGACGAATCCCGGTTGATGCTTATAAACCGGAAAAGCTCCTCAATCAGCCATCACCACTTCAAGGAATTGCCCTCCCTCTTGAACGAGTCCGATGTTCTTGTGCTCAATGAAACCGCAGTCATACCGGTTCAGATCAAGGGATACAAATCCACCGGTGGGTCTGTCGAGCTTCTGGCGCTTGATCCGGCTGGCAGATCCGGTTCGGGGCCAGATGGTTTTGGCGCCCTGAGGGAATGCCTTGTCAAGTCCAGCAAGCCGCTAAGAAACGGTCAGGAAGTGTTCATAGATGGTCAGACCATTCTCAAAGTGGCGCAACCCCTCAGACCCGGTAGAGCCATCATACAATTCCCTTGCAACGACAACGCGCTTCCGGACTTCCTCAAAACCTACGGAAGAACGCCCCTCCCACCATATATCAAGCCTAAAAATGACTCTGATATGGAACACAGGAGCCGATACCAGACCATCTACTCGAAAAAACCAGGGTCTGTCGCTGCCCCCACTGCAGGGCTGCATTTTACCGATGAACTACTGAAAGAAATCGAGGGACGAGGCATCACCGTCCTGAAAATAACCCTGCATGTCGGACTGGGCACGTTCATGCCGATGCGCGAACGCGACATACGTCTTCACAAAATGGAAACCGAGTATTTTGACATTCCGGAAGGGGTAGCGGGTCAGATCAATTCGGCCATCAAATCCGGTCGGAGGATTGTGGCAGTGGGCAGCACCTCCATGAGAACCCTCGAATCGGCGGCAAAAGATAATAACTCAGTAATGTTTGGACCTCAACATACCGATTTATTTATAATACCAGGATATAAATTCAAAATTGTCGGAGCCATGATCACCAATTTTCACCTTCCTCATTCCACTCTACTGTCCCTGGTGGCTTCCTTCTCCGGTATTCCAATGATTAAAGACACTTATGAGAAGGCGATAAAGCATCGCTATCGGTTCTTCAGCTACGGCGACGCAAGTCTAATTATTTAATATTATTATAGTTATCTATGCCACAAAAAAGGCGGGACCCCCTCTGGGGCACCGGGTAGGACGCTTAGTGGGAGTCTACGGAAGGTTTTATATGGTAGGACTGATGCAGGTGCGCAACTTCTAGTAGGATAGAATGTGTTTGTCAAGCATTTTTTATATAAAAAACTCATCTATCCGTGATAACAGGATATTATTATATTAGCCATAAACATCTTATGATCTTGTGTAACTATAAGTATTTACAAATACTGAGTATAGGAAATATCACATTCATATCATAATGAAATCGCGTCTTTATATATTAATCAATATATATTTAATAGTCATATAACATTGAATATTATGGACTATAATACCTAATAAAAAGTTAAGACACTTATATTAACTTGAGTTTATGAAATGCTCTTTTTAATGGTTACATAAAGTAGATTATCAGGCTGTGGGCGGGATTTTCGTCCATTAGCCTGCTTACGACAACAGGCCGCACGGAGTGAAGATACGGGTGCAGACCATTATACTGTAGGCAAGCCTGATACTGAATCAGGCTTGCAACACCAAACAGGAAGAGTGGAAAAGCGCTGGGAAGAGCGAACCAGGATGGGTTCAGGAAGGGGCTGTTACTGGATAATCACCAGGGCATCGACAGCAACCGGATTTCCTTTTCTGATGATGATCGGATTGAGGTCTATTTCCTGGACTTCGTCTCTTTCAACACCTAATTTCCCGAGCGCTACGAGGATGTCAGCCATTGCGTCCAGATTCACGGGTTCCATCCCACGCACAGGTCCCAACAGTTTTTTTCCCCTGATGTCATCAAACATTTCAAGGGCTTGAGCTTTAGTTACTGGGGCCATCCTGAAACAGACATCTTCCAACGCCTCAGTCAAGACGCCGCCCAATCCAAACATCACACATGGTCCGAACTGCGCGTCGCGCGTCAGGCCTGCCATGAGTTCGCGTTTTCCCTTTACCATTTCCTGAACAAGGACTCCGTCGCCTTGATCGGCCATTATTGTGGAGATGCGATCAAATTCAGCGCAGGCTTCTTCAGGATTTCGTATATCCAGACTAACCAGGTTCATTTCAGTCTTGTGCGCAAAAACGCTGGAGCAACCTTTCAGGGCTACGGGAAAACCAATCTGATTGATGGCGTTTTCCAGTTCATCTTTGGAGGTTGCCAGAATCTCTCTGGAAACAGGAATACCGTATTGAACAAGGAGATTCTTGGAATCGTATTCGGACAACGTCTTTTTCCTAAAATTTGATGAATTTTTTTCCATTTCCGTGTTATCCTCCTTGAAAATTTATAGCCCGATACGCCTTTTGATGCAACCTGATTGCCTTTTGAGCAAAGATTTCTCTTGATTAGTTTGCTTTAAATGTTTAGAGGTAAAACTAAGCAAGTTGAAGGGCTTTTCCGGTGATCCGTAAAACAACTTAAAAACGGGGCAGTCTTCGAATACCACCGGCATACACACGATCAAAACATCATATCTATTGCGCGCAAACGGGGTATGTCCATATAAAGGCGCCAGGTTTTTGTTTGATTCACGATTCTTTGAAATGAACAGTCTGTCTGGATTCCAGGAACAATCTATTTATTGATGAGCGTTTTAGACCTTGGCAGGGATTGCTTCGGGTTTGAAAAGCCATTAAAGATGTTTCCTGAAAAAGCGATCAAAGATTGGCGCACGCATCAGGGCCAAGGAGAAAAAAATGCCTAAAAAACCTCCCCGACGGGACCCTATAATTGTTTACAAAAGAGAGGACAAAGGGCTCAAACCTTTTTTGCCTAATCCCAGGGGCATGAGGTTTGGACCGACTCCGCCTCGACCCAAAAAGCCCAAGGAAACCAAGGCTGTTATGCCGGAGAAGGTCAAATTTCACCTGGCCAATCTTGCTGAAATTGACAACATGGCTTCTCCCGAAAAAGAGATTGCGAAGGCATGTTATTACCTCTGCTTTCTGGTGCATGAAACCAAAACCAGCGCAGAGTTGTTTCCAATCAAGCATAATGTGCTGGAAAAGGTCTTCAAGAGCGGCCACAACTGCCTGACCGTCAATTATGTTCGCAGGGGAGACAGGGAAATATACAATCTCTCTCCTGAGGCCAAGAAACTGTGGGAATCGGAAACCGGTTCAAACAAGCACCATCTTCGAATGTACCTGACACCCAAATGTAAAGTGGAATTCGAAGAAGGCTATTTTGATTTATATCATTTCCATATTGTTCTGGAGCCTTTCCGTTTCTCATTTTATCTTCCGATCCACCAGGCTCAATGGATTGACAAGAGGAGAATATCCAAAAGGCGCTTCCACTATCCACAGACGGTGGAATATGGATTGGTCGGGGGCAAAATGGTTACCACTTCCAGAAAAGCCACCATGACGCCTATTGAAGAAATGAAAGTCGAGTTTCAAAAGCTTCAGGATATTGAAATAATAAAAAAGAAATAAATTTTCCGGATTCATGCTGCCAACCGGGTTCCCGGCAATGTATAGTCTCCGGTTTATTGACCGGTCAAGACCCGGTCGGCTTGAGAATCTCCTCGCCCGTTCTACAGGTCAGGAGTTCTTTCGGAAAATACCCGGATATGGGCCGTTTTAACGCTCGCCCAGGGTTTTTCCTCATACCGCTACGTGAACAATGACCGGACACTCACCTTCTACCGTTGAAGTCTACGGCATCCGGGTATCTTTCATTTCGACCAGGGGAAGGTTGGTCGAGACCCTGAAGCGCGCTGCAGGGTCTCTGAGGGGGGTTTAGGATGGATATATTAATACTGACAAAGGTGGTGGTCCAAAGTTCCATGCCTGTCCGCCGAAAAATATATAAAATAAGACTTTTATTTTTAGCTATTATACCTTGTTTTCATGAGTCTTATTTTTACAGCAACACATCAGCGCATTGACTACGCCAACTTTACTGTTTATGCTTTGTCAATCTATAGTCGAGACTGCTCTTGATCCACACAACTTCAGGCGGTATGACCTTAAACCATGAATTGCTCGGAATCTGTCAAGGATGTTTGGACCGTCAGGCGTATTTTGGGATGGACTACCGGGTACCTGGAGTCCAAGGGATGCGAAACACCGCGGCTTGACGCCGAAGTATTGCTGAGTCAATGCCTGAATATGACGCGCGTTGACCTTTATCTCAATTTTGAGAGACCTCTATCGAATCCAGAACGGGAGTCATATCGTCGCCTTGTTTCGAGGCGCGCTCAAAGAGAGCCTGTGTCATTGATCGTAGGGAAAAAGGAATTCTGGTCGATACCTGTCTTTGTGGTTCCAGGTGTCCTAGTTCCTCGACCGGACACGGAAACGCTGGTAGAAACGGTGCTGATTGAACTTCAAGAATTTCAGAATCCGCACATCCTGGAATTGGGCGTGGGCAGCGGAGCAGTCTCAATCGCCATCCTGAAAGAAAAACAGTCATTGGGAATTGTCGGGGTGGATATAAACAGATCTGCCATTGAGTTGTCGCTGAAAAATGCTTTAGCCAATAATTGTTCTGATAGGCTCTCTCTGTTGATGGCCGACCTTATGGACGCTTTCAGAACAGGACATGTTTTTGAAATAATATTTTCCAATCCGCCGTACATTCCAACGGACTCCATACCCGGATTGGCCCCTGAAATATCCAGATTTGAACCGCTCACCGCCCTGAATGGCGGGGCGGATGGTCTGGACTGCATTCGTAAAATTGTCCATGAAGCTCCAAACTACTTGGCGCTAGGGGGACGCCTCATTCTCGAAATTGGAGACGGCCAATCGGAAGCTGTTTTGTCGATCTTAGAGGCTGAAGGCCGATATGTGAACGCCACCTTGCACCGCGACCTTACCGGAAACGTCAGAGTTGTTAAGGCATGTCTCCGATGAGAATGGTTGTCGCCGGTTATGGTAAATTCGGCCAACTGGCCGTGTCTCGCCTTGCCGAGGTCCCAGACATCGATGAAATCCTTGTATTGGACCCGGCCTGCCCGGACTATCCGGATCCAGGGCATGGCAAAGTTCATTTTGAGCGTCTAGACGCAGTGAGATATCTTTCTAGGATCTCGGAAGAACATGGGGCTATGAGCATAATACCGACCGTCCCGTTTCATTTGGCCGCATCTTATCTTCTTTCAATTTCCAGCAGGCTGGAAATTCGTCCCGTCGCCGACGAAATTACGGACAGACTTCCAAATGTTTACAGAGTGAACCGTTTGAATGTATGCTGTAGTTACGCAGATTTTTTGTGCCCGGACAATTGTCCTGAGAATGAAGAATGCACTGTAACCGGGGAGACAAGGCAGCCCATGTTTGAGAGGCTGGAGGGACTGTCGGCTCAGGATGTCCCACTTTTGGCCATCAGAAGCCATCAGATCATGCCGGGAATTGGCGGATTCAATTTTTCCGAATTGCGCAGACTCGTTGATAGAACAGCAGGACTTGATGAATTCATACTGGCTACGGCGTGCAGATGCCATGCAATATTGACAGGATTCGGTTTCAGTTCTGGATAGCTCAAACTCGAGGGTTCAACGCCTGAATGAGGCTGCCCCGAAATCACACACGGGCAACATTTTGTCCAACAAACATTACAGCAGAAAACGACAGATTTTCATAAACAACCAGGAGGTCAGATGACAGATATTCATGCAGAACATACTAACATTGCGCCAGAGGACGAAACTCTGGAAAGTTTGACCCTTACAGTACAGGAAAAACCCGATTCCGGTCCGGCCCATTATAATCTGGGGCTTGCTCTTTCCAGGAACGGGCAGTTGGAGGAAAGTATTGCCGAATTCAGAAAGGCGTTAAAGCTGAAGCCGGGCATGCTTGAGGCCAGAATCAATATAGCCGCAGTTTTGCTTAAGCAGGGAGATTACGACGCCTGCATACAGGAGAGTTTGAAGGCTTTGGAATTCAGACCTGATCTGGTGGAAGGCTGCATCAACATTGGCATAGCTTTCATGGCCAAAGGAAATCTGGACCAGGCGATACACAGCTTCAACAAGGCGATAAGCCTGGAGCCTGGCAACGTGATTGCTCATCTGAATCTTGGGAACGCTTATCTCACTATTGGAGATTTCGATAAAAGTATTGAACATAACCTGAAATCTGTGGAAATCAAGCCGGGTTTTGGGATGGCCCACAACAATCTGGCCGTCTCCTTCTTTCACAAGGGAGATGTGGAAAAAGCCAGGTTGCACGCAAAAGAGGCCGACAAGTGCGGTTACAAGGTTCATCCCGATTTTCTCAGGAAGCTCGACTAAGAATGTGAACATCGCTAACGGAGCCGTTTTCAGGAACCGGGCGACATGACCCTTTCAGGATTTAATGTCTGTCGCGTAGCAACTACCATTGGATTTGTTTAAACCGTTATTGAATAAAACGCGTAATTATGACCAGCGCGAGTTTAGCTCTTTAAATTTTATAATCCAAGGTCGATAAAAACCACATGGTTCAAAAAGATGGGTGAAAATCGCCCATCTTTTTTATTTTCTTGAACTTCACCCAACCTGGTATTCTTCAACATATATTTGTTAAATATTATTGGCGTGTTACAACTAGGGGGACGTGAGTGTTTCCGGGCGCCTTTTTTGCATCTTAGTAGTGCACTGAAGTCCTTCTCCGAGGGGGGACTTTAGCTCCTTGCGTGGACGGGGCGTCTCAATTTAGGGGGCCGCCCATCCAAAACCAATGACTTGTTCAGCAGGCGGCGTACGGCCCACATGTTTTCAGGCCGCTCATAGTTATAAATAGCGTATTAAAAGTCAGCATTGGCAGTATATACAAGACAACCCCCTCCTTAATCCTCTCTTCGCACTGGAAGCTTGGAGTGATTTGGAGCCGAAACGTTCGGCGCTCTCCAAGCTTCATTTTTTTCTTCGGGCTCTCTAAATCTCCAGAGACGTTCGAGCCTTGAATCCAGCGCTGTTTTCAGATTCAGAATTGTCCCTTGTTCAAGGTTGAGCGCTTCAGTTCAGGACCTTTCTGTTGTTGAAGAATTTCATAGCCGCTTTTTTCTTGGACGCTGGAAGACCATTGAAAAATGAGGTCAACTGTTTCGATTCGAATTTGACAGATTCCTCACCTTTTGGCGAATGCTGGAACTCCGGGAGAGTACCGCCGGCAGCCGATAGCAGGAAATTACCGATCTCGTTTGGTGGTATTGAACGTGATTCCTTTTTTATGAATTCAGGATTTGTGGCCCATGCCTCCTCAAAAAGGTCCCGAAAAATGTCCGAGTTTATACAGCAGTTGAATAAGGCCCGCCTTATCTTCAATCCACCGTCTTTAAATTCTGACAGGATTTTGTTTTTATCCAGGTCAACCGGAGGATTACAGAACCTGAACAGGCCATCGATCTTTTCATGATGCAAAGAGGCCAGCATCTCGATCTCTTCCAATCGCATCTCGAGTGATGACAATCGTTTGCTGATTTGATCAGAGAGCATTTCAAGAGTGGAGGCGTCCAGGCTTTCGATCAAGTCGATGACATCTTCGGTGGAGAAAGAGTCCAACATCAATTTAGGGGCCAGGAATCGCTGATAATTGCGAGCGTCATGAAAAAGTCTCACAATCTGATCCGCCTTAAGGTAGCTCCAGGGCAATTTTTCAATCATGACTTCAGCTTCATTGGGCTGAGTTCTTAAAAGCCGGTCAAGAATCGACTCAAACTCAAATTCGTCCAGAGATCGTTCGGCAGACAGAATTCTATCAACATGGCCTTGAGAATCGGCAACCAGAGCCATGCGGACCCATCTCTTGAAGAAAACCATTTCATCTGACGAGTTAACGGTATCCCATTCCCTGACTATTGTTTCGACTAATCTTTGGACCGTCCGTATCACTTCCTTGGCAAGAAGTGAAGCCTGCCGCTCTGTGAGTCCCTGGCCAAGCTCGTGAATGACTTCGATAACTGAATTTTCGAGGTCTTCGGGAAAAACGTCAATCTCAGAGTCCCAGTCCAGCCCTTTCAGAAAGGCCCTGATTTCATTGGTAGTGACGCTGGTGGGCGGCTCAGTGTCATTAAAATACGAAATTACAAGAGTGTTGACCATTGCTTCCCGGATGGAGTCAACCTCCGAGATGTTTTCAGCCCTCAAGGAATCGTTTTTTTTCAGCAAATTGAAAGGCAGAATTTCCTTGAGCATGAGAATGAATTCGTATCTGTCGGTTTCGGATTCGTAATATTCAAGGATGCCAAGACTGTTAAAAAGCTCATCTTCGAGGGTCGTAGACTTAATAGTGTATATTTCACGTTCACTGAAGATGCTCATTTTGGAGAGCAGATGACAGGTCAGATCGCTGAGACATTCGAATTCCTCAGAGCTTACCATAATTTGAATATTATGGTTCAGAAGAATTTTCTTCCATCTCATCCTGAGGTTTTCTATCCTGGTGTGAGCAAGGCGGAAAAGTTCCACTGGAGAAGTCTCCATCAGGATTCTTACTCCTTCGTCAATGGCTCCCCTGGATTTGATCTCCAACCCTATGCCGACCAACTTCAATATGGAAGCCTGAACTGTTGAAAGTTCATCTTCCGACCGAAAATCAATCTCTTTCTGAAGCACGTATTTATTGGCCATTGCAACAGAGATTCTCAAAATCTCATCGCCTCTGTCTCTAGTCAGTATGCCGTCCTCAGTCCCGCGACGAACGACCTTGGATAGAAACGATTGTTCGTCGTGAACGATTAAGCCCAAGGAATTCATATTTTTTTATCGCACTCTCTCGATGTACTTTCCCGTCCTGGTGTCAATCTTGAGTATGTCTCCTTCATTAACGAACAACGGCGCCTGAACGGTCATGCCTGTAGACAACGTTGCCGGTTTCGTTGCCCCTGCGGCAGTATCGCCTTTTACGCCTGGTTCAGTGAATGTGACCTCAAGCTCAACAAATATCGGAACCTCAACACCAATTGATTTGCCATTGTGAAGTAGGACAGTCACAGAAACATTTTCCTGAAGATAGTTACGCGCATCTCCCAACTGTCCGGCCGTTAGAAAAAGCTGTTCATATGTTTCAACGTCCATGAAATGGAATTCGCCATCACTTTCATACAGGAACTGCATTTCCTTTTCTTCGAGATCAGGCTTGTCTACCTTTTCACCTGAACGGAAAGTCCTGTCGATGACGTTTCCGGTAATCAGACTTTTCAGGGTGGTTCGCACAAAGGCGCCACCTTTTCCAGGTTTGACGTGCTGAAACTCAACCATTATAAAAGGCTCGCCATTCATCTCAATCTTAAGACCCTTCCTGAAGTCCGGTGTAGAATACATCAGTGCCCTCCCAACAAATTCAAGAAATTAGCGGCAATCTCCGCCTTGGCGGCTTCACCTAAACTTCTTATGATTAACCACCTTAGACCCATCTGTCAAGTCGCCCTAATGAGAGTTTTGGGCGCTGTGTTCAGAATGACGGGCCCGGTCTCGGCCAAATATATTAGACTCTCCAAACGTACACCTCCCGCACCTTCGACATAGACACCGGGTTCAACAGTGAAGACCATTCCGCATTCCAGCCTGTCCTTAGATCCGGGAGACAAATAGGGCGCTTCATGAACCTCAAGGCCCACACCATGACCAAGACTGTGAAGAAAGTATGCTCCGAAGCCTGCCTCGGCAATTGATTCTCTGGCTACCCTATCGACAGAACTGGCCGTTACCCCGATTCTGATGGCCTCAATGGCCTTATCGTGAGCATCCCTGACAGCCTGATAGATTTCTTGCTGTTTGTCATCCGGGTCAGAGTTGACGATACATGTCAGCGTTTCATCGCTACAGTAACCGGACAGTCTGCAGCCATAATCAATAATGACCAGATCCCCGTCATCAATTATCTTTGATGTGGCGGACCCATGCGGCAGCGCGCTCCGAACACCCGAGGCGACAATCGTGGTAAAAGAAACCCCAGATGCCCCCTTACTCCTGAACAGGCTTTCCAGGTCTGCCGCAACTTCTGACTCGGCCCTGCGAGAGAGGCCACGGGTTATAATTTCCATGCAGGCCTCGGACGCCAGTTCTGCAGCGGCTCTGATGGTCTCAACTTCATGCGGTTTCTTCAGAATTCGAAGCTCATCCAGCAGGGAACGCCTGAGATTCACAAAATCACTCCCAAGAGTTTTCTGACGTAATGTGGATATGAACTCATATGAAATTCTTGTCCCCTCCAGGCTAACGACCCTTATGCCCCTGGACTTGATCAGACTTGAGATCGATTTGATCTTGTTTCTGGTGATGTGAATCCTGATTCCGGAGCATTCAATTCCGGCTTGGGATTTGTAACGCCCGTCTGTGAAAAGATGCGCCTCACGCTGAGTTATGAGCAACCCGGCGTCCGATCCAGAGAAACCGGACAATCTCCTCAGATTTACTGACCTGGTAATTTCCGAAGTGTTCAACAAAACAGCCTCAAGGCCGAGTTCTTCCATCAGGTTCTGGAATTTGACTATAAATTGATTTTGCTGCATGCCAATTGGCCTCATTCACGCGTTCCCAAAGCAAAAGCCCCGAAATCAACTGCATAAAAACAGTCTATTCAGGGCTTGAGTCATGAAAAAAAATTTTTGATATTTTTAGCTGACGATGGAAATCTTTGCCCTAGTCACCTTGATACTATCGGATAAACGCTCGTATTCTGACGGGTTTTCGGTGGCGTTGACCTCCAGAATCTCTCTTTCGAGTCTGACCAGATCTTCGTTGGCTGCGTTTTTGTCAACCTGTTCAGCTGCATGCGCCTCAACAACCAACACATTTACCGCATCCTTGAGCACTTCGCAAAAACCCGAACCCACGGCGTACTTTACAAACCGATCGTTTTCAAGATATGAGAGCACCCCGGGTTTAATGAATGTGAGCATAGGAGTATGTCCAATGAGAACTCCGAACTCACCCATGACGCCGGGAGCGATAACTTCTTCCACCTCTTTATTCAACACGACTCCACTGGGAGTCACTACCTCGACTTTGAACTTTTGAGCCATTGGTCTCTCCTGATCAGGCGCTCGCCAGTTTCTGAGCCTTCTCTCTCACTTCGTTCAAGTCACCAACCATGTAGAAGGCCTGTTCAGGCAGGTCGTCCAGTTTACCTTCGACGATTTCCTTGAACCCGGAAACTGTATCGGCGATCTTGACGTATTTTCCAGGAGTGCCTGTGAATTCCTGTGCGACGAAGAACGGCTGTGAAAGGAATCTCTGAATCTTACGGGCCCTGGTTACGACTAGCTTGTCATCTTCGGAGAGTTCATCCATACCGAGAATGGCAATAATGTCCTGAAGATCCTTATATCGCTGAAGAACCAACTGGACCGATCTGGCCACGTTGTAGTGATCCTCTCCGAGAACTCGAGGATCAAGAATTCTCGAGGTTGAATCCAACGGGTCCACCGCCGGGTAAATACCTAATTCAGCGACCTGGCGGGAAAGGACGACGGTTCCATCCAAGTGAGCGAATGTCGTGGCAGGCGCTGGGTCTGTGAGGTCGTCTGCAGGCACGTAAATACATTCAACGGCAGTGATTGATCCGTTCTTTGTGGAACAGATGCGCTCCTGCAATTCACCCATATCTGTGCCCAGTGTAGGCTGGTAACCCACGGCAGAAGGCATACGTCCGAGAAGAGCCGAAACCTCGGAGCCGGCCTGGGTGAAACGGAAAATATTATCAACAAAGAGCATAACGTCGAGACCCTGCTCATCGCGGAAATATTCAGCGACCGTAAGAGCTGTGAGGGCAACACGTGCGCGTGCTCCCGGGGGCTCATTCATCTGGCCGTATATGAGGGCGGCTCGATCGATAACCCGCTCGCCTTCATGTTTCTTTTCCATTCCGGGAAGGACCCCACCCATTTCGAGATAAAGGTCGTTTCCTTCACGAGAACGCTCGCCTACTCCGGCAAACACCGAGGTGCCACCGAACTGCTTGGCGATGTTGTTGATAATTTCCATCATGAAGACGGTCTTACCGACGCCGGCTCCGCCGAAGAACCCGATCTTACCACCACGCATAAACGGAGCGATGAGGTCAACGACCTTGATGCCGGTTTCCTGAATGGAAATCTGTGTGACCTGCTCGTCAAAAGAAGGAGCGGACCTGTGAATAGGTCTCATGGCTTCAGAAACGATGGGGCCACCCTCATCAACAGGTCGGCCTACAACATTCATGATGCGACCGAGAACCGCTTTCCCCACGGGCACCTGCATGGCGGCGCCGGTGTCCTTGACGGGCATACCGCGAACCAGACCGTCTGTAGTATCCATAGCGATGGTCCGAACGGTGTTGTCCCCAAGGTGCTGCGCCACTTCGACAACCAGGTTGTCTGGTTCGTCGCTGATTGCGGGGTTCGATATGAACAGAGCATTAAAGATAGACGGAAGCTGGTGTTCCGGAAACTCTACGTCGACGACGGGGCCAATAACTTGGACGATTTTTCCCACACTCATCTTAGGATTTCCTCCTGAAAAGGTCTTCTATTAAATGTCTTATCAATATGGAGAGAGTCGGTTTATCCCTTCAGCGCCTCCGCCCCGCCGACGATCTCCATCAGTTCTGTTGTAATAGATTCCTGACGTAACCTGTTAAACTTGAGAGTCAGTTTATATATCATCTCTTTTGCGTTTGACGTAGCCGCTTCCATTGCCGTCATCCTGGCGCCATGTTCACTGGCGACCGAATCCAGCAAACCGGCAAAGATCTGAACCTGGACGTATCTCGGGAGGATAGCGGTTAGCAGATCCTCTTCAGACGGCTCATATAAATATGCCCTTCGCGGCTTCCAGCCCTGTTCCTCAGGGGCCACCGGAAGAAGTTTACGTAACGTCAGGACCTGTGTGACAGCGGTCCTGAAACTGTTATACAAGATGTAAACTTCCTGGTGTTCTCCGGCCACGAACTTTTCTGCAAAAAAGTTACAGATTTCGCCAGCCAGATCGTAATTCACGGCGCCCATGACGTTGGAGAACTTGTGTGCAATAGTGACTGAACGTCTGCGGAAGTAATCATTGCCCTTTCTACCGACGGTAAGCAACTCTACCTCGACGCCCTTGGCTTTCATTTCTTTTATAAACGCTTCAGCGCGACGGTTCAAACTGGTGTTGAAAGCGCCGCAGAGCCCGCGATCAGCAGTCACCAAAACCAGCAACGCCTTATTGACCGGCTTGACACTTAACATCGGATGAGCGCCAGGATTAGTTCTGGCCGCCAAAGACATGAGAACCTCTCTCATCTTTTCTGCGAAAGGTCTCCCAGCCTTTATGGCCTCCTCTGCTCGCCTCAGTTTTGCAGCCGCCACCATTTTCATGGCGTTGGTTATTTTTTGTGTGTTCTTGACGCTGGCTATGCGTTTACGAATGTCTCGTAGGCTTGCCATTTCGACCTCGTTGCTATCTGCTATGACCCGATGTCATAAGTTCTGGAAACGACTTTGTTCCTATACTAACGACAAAGACGGCGGATTGAATATGCCCTTGAACTCTTCCAGTATGCCCTTCATCTTGCCTTCGAGTTCAGCAGAGATAATCTTTTTCTCCTTGATCTCTTTCAGGACATCAGGGTGGCTGCTTTCCAAAAAGCTTAAATACTGTTTTTCATACTCTCCAAGGGCCCGCAGATCATAGCTGTCCACAAAACCCGCTGTGGCTGCGAATATAACGGCCACCTGTTTCTCTACAGGCATTGGCTCATACTGCGCCTGTTTGAGCATTTCCACCAGACGGGTTCCTCGAGCTAACTGAGCCTGGGTGACTTTATCCAGATCGGATCCAAACTGGGCAAATGCTTCGAGTTCACGGAACTGGGCCAGATCGAGCCTTAAAGACCCCGCCACCTGTTTCATGGCCTTTACCTGAGCGTTACCACCGACTCGAGAGACACTCAGACCAACATTAACCGCCGGACGCACGCCGGAGTAGAAGAGGTCGGTAGAAAGGAATATCTGACCGTCAGTAATTGAAATGACGTTCGTGGGGATGTAGGCGGAAACGTCACCAGCCTGGGTTTCGATAACAGGCAGGGCTGTCAGACTACCGCCGCCGTGGGTTTCGCCCATCTTGGCCGCCCGCTCCAGCAAACGGGAATGCAGGTAGAAAACGTCGCCAGGGAACGCTTCACGACCCGGGGGTCTTCTGAGTAGCAGGGATAGCTGACGATATGCAGTGGCCTGCTTGCTGAGGTCATCATAAATTATTAGGGCATGCTCGCCGTTATCCCTGTAATATTCACCCATTGTGACGCCGGAATAAGGGGCGATGTACTGCATTGGGGCCGGGTCAGACGCTGTGGCTGATACGACCGTGGTATACGCCATTGCGCCAAAACGTTCCAATGTCGCAACAACCTGTGCGACAGTAGATCGCTTCTGTCCGATGGCAACATAGATACATTTAACGTTGCTGTCTTTCTGATTGATGATTGTGTCTATGGCAATGGCCGTTTTGCCTGTCTGCCTGTCACCGATGATAAGCTCTCGCTGCCCTCTTCCAATCGGAATCATGGAATCAATGGCCTTGATACCCGTCTGGAGCGGTTCCTTCACAGGCTCACGCTTGATGATACCGGGGGCCACCACCTCTACCACTCTGTAGTCTTTGGATTCAATTGGGCCCTTACCATCGATAGGTTGTCCCAAAGAATCCACAACTCTACCGAGCATGGCCTGACCGACCGGAACCTGAACGATTCGGTTGGTTCTCTTGACGGTGTCGCCCTCTTTGATGTGGACGTCTTCACCCAGAATGGCCGCGCCGACATTGTCGGCCTCGAGGTTGAGGACCATTCCCATGATTCCACCAGGAAACTGGAGAAGCTCACCGGCCATGGCGTTCTCGAGACCGTGCAGACGGGCTATACCGTCTCCAACACTTATGACGGTGCCGGTCTCGCTCACTTCTACTTTTTTGTCATAATCCTGAATCTGCTGCTTGATAATTTCGCTGATTTCTTCGGCTCTGATCTGCATTGTCCCTATCCCTTCAGGCTTTCCTTAAGCTGGTTTAGCTGAGTGCGAATCGTACCGTCAAAAACCATATCACCCACCTTGGCGTACAAACCTCCAATGAGGTATTCGTCAACCTTGGTCTTAAGCTCTACCTTCTTGCCACTCAAATTAGAGAGCGCTTCGGTGACCTGGTTTAGTTCTTCATCGCTAAGCGGTTCGGCGCTAATAACTTCGCCCCTGGTTATACCCCGTATCTCGTCAACCTTGGTTGCAAACGCCCCGTTGATGCCTACCAATTGATCAATACGCTTTCGATCAATCAGGACATTTATGAAATTGACTACCATTGGATCGGCAGACATTTTCAGCAGAACGTCATCGGCGATCTTCTTCTTGTCCTCTTTGGTAAAAACAGGACTAATCAGGACTTCTTTAAGGTCGCGAGAAGATTCAATGAGCTGGGTAAATTCGGATAGGTCAGCGCCATACTTGTCTAATGTATTGTTTTCAAGGCCAATATCCACTAGCGCTTTTGCGTAGCGTTTAGCTAAAGTTGTGTCTATCACTTCATACCCCCAACCTTAACCAGATAATCTTCAACGATACGCTTGCGGTCCTGATCGTTGATTTTCTCTTTGATTAAAGCCTCAGCCATTGTCATGGCCAATTCAACGGCTTCATTCTTAAGGAGTATGCGTGCCTTGCGCACTTCCTGCTCCGCCGTCATTCTGGCTGATTCAACCATGGCTGCGGAGAGGCTCTCAGCGGCGACTACCAGTTTCTGACTATCGGACTCGGCGGCCTTTCTAAGTTCGGCGCTCATTTTTGCCAACTCTTGTTCCATTCCCGCCATTTTATTCTTGTAGTCTTCGATTAGACTGACAGCTTCGTCTCGCTTGAGTTTCGCTTCTTCAAGTTCCCTGATAATGGAACTTTTTCTCTCCTGAAAAAAGCTCACCAGAGGCTTCTTGACAAAGTAAACGAGAAGTCCGATGAGAGCTAATGTGTTAATGACCCTCCACATGAGCAACCATGGTGTCCATGTTGAACCACCGCCCTCTGAAGCCGCCATAGCGACAGAGGCGGTCATTAACGTTACCGGTACTACCATAAAAAAAGAGAGGGTTCGTAAGTTAGTCTTCATCACACAGCCCTCCCGAGTACCTTCTCCGTAACTGACTGCGCTAACGGAGACATATCCTGTTTGAGCTTCTTTCGAGCTTCCTCTGATTCCGCCTGGATTGATTTTCTCATTTCCTCAACAATCCTGGCAGCTTCCAGCCTCGCTTTTTCAAGAATCTCGGCTTCTTTTAGCTTTGACTCAGCCAATAACGACGCCTTTTCATCAGCGGCGGTCTTCCTTGCCTGAACCAAGGCTTCACGATGCTTTTCTTCCTGGTTTGCCACTTCGGTTTCAAGCTCGAGGGCTTTTTCGCGATCCTTTTTGATCGCGGCTTCCCTCTCCCTAATTTTTGCCATGATGGGCTTATAGAGCAGAGCGTTCAAGAGGAGTAGCAGGACCAGGAAATTCACAACCTGAATCAACACAGTAAAATTTAGATTGATCACTGGCTTGATCTCCCGATGCGAGAAGTTATACAGCCTCTAGCGTGACAGTTGTAACGCACGCCTCCACGTGACTTCCAAATACCTAATTTTGTTTAATAGGAAAATAAGGCCTAGACTATGATTGGCTTATTTTAGTAACACCACGACACCTGGGTGTCAAGATATTTTTCCGGAAAAAAGCCAATTCGAGACAAGAATTAGCGATCGTGCTTATGGATGGTTTCGTTTTCCGAGTCTTCCCCTGTGAGGTTATCATTCTGGTCGTATGCGACAGGCCATGCCTGGACTGATATGCCTTCTTCCGGCTCTTCTTCCTCGGCAACGAGTTCGGATTCCTTACGCTCCAACTCGGGCATCTCAGGCTGGAATGAACTCATGCTGCATACACCCTCAAAGATGACGCCTTCTTCAATTATGAGACTAGGGGTCCTGATGTTTCCATAAACTTTGGCAGGCGGGAACAGTTCAATTTTTTCGGTAGCGGTAATGTCTCCGCGAACTTCTCCCGAAATCTTTAGCGAATTCGAATGTATTTCAGCCTCAACTATCGATTCGGAACCTATGACCAGCGTCCCTCGGCTGATAATCTCGCCCTGAAAATGGCCGTCCAAATGGACTATTCCATCAAATGAAAGTTTTCCGGTGAATTCTGTTTGAGCCCCAAGGAATCCTGTCACTGCGTCATTCTTGGTTTTTCTGAATCGGAGCATGCGCCCTCCTAAATTCCGGCAACATCATAAATAACGCCCGGCCGGTTTGAAAGTTCATAACACATAAAAAATGTTCGTTCAACAATTAATTCAAAATAATTTAGCCTTATACTATAATCTTAAAGATAATCCTAGATAGTTGCGCTAGAGTTCCTTCAGTAGCGGTGTGATCACTCCAAATAACTGAATCGACGCATGCTGACATTTGAAACCAGTCCGGTGATGATAAAAGACGACAGCAAAGAACTTCCACCGTAGCTTAGAAAGTTCAGCGGCACACCTACAACCGGCATCAAGCCCATGACCATGCCCACGTTTATTATGACGTGCCAGAAAATTATGGAAACGCAACCAAATGAAATCAGGGCCCCAAAACCATCCCTGGCCTTGAGGGTGACAGCCAGTCCTCTGAAGAGGTAGGCTGCAAAAAGGCAAAGCACTATTGAGCATCCCATGAAGCCGAATTCTTCAGCCAATATGGTAAAAATAAAATCCGTGTGTTTGACTGGCAGGAACATGAGCTGGTTTTGGGCCCCCTGCAGGTATCCCTGACCCGTCAGGCCTCCTGAACCAATGGCGATTTGTGACTGAAGAATATGGTACCCGGCCCCTAATGGGTCAAAGTCGGGATTCAGGAAGGTCGAGATTCTCCTTTTCTGGTAATCCAGCAGCAATTTTCCGCCAAAAAAATACACCGGTATGACAAGTGATCCCAATCCCGCCGACAGCCAAACCAATACGCGTCTCGAAGGTCCCGCAAAAAGAACCATCGACGCACCTATCAACATGGTGACCACTGCAGTTCCGAGGTCGGGCTGAATGAGAACGAGAAACGCCGGAAGGGCTATTATTACTGCAGGTTTAAGCAGATCAGTAATTTCCAGGGACCCTGCGCAGAATCTGGGACCGAGGCATTTGGCTAACGCCAGGACAACAGCCAGCTTTGCGAATTCGGAAGGCTGGAATCTCATTAACCCCAGGTCAATCCAGCGTCGCGAGCCGGCAGTAACCCGACCTATACCCCACACCACCAGCAGGGCTATTATCAGAGCCACGTAAATCCATAGAGTCCATTTTTCAAAAACTTTGTAATCTACCAGCAGTAGACCTGCGAGCATCACCAGGCTCAAGCAGAACCATGTGAACTGTTTTACCACAAAAGTTCTTTCGGCCCCGCCCAAACTCGCTGTAGCGCTGTAAATGAGGGCCAATCCCGTCATAGTCAGAAAAACGGATAGTGACACCAGGGCCCATTCGAACCTGCCAAAAGGACCAAGCAGTCTGTTGCTAAACTCGAAATATGCCATGCTATTTTCTGATGATCTCCATCCCCAAAATGAATCCGAGTTTAACGAACATTTTCAGTTATGCCGTAGTACTTGCATAATATTTTTCTTGCAATAGGGGCTGCCACGGCTCCTCCTCCTCCTCCATGCTCCACAACGACCGCCAAAGCGATTTTCCTGGGTCTGTCATTGACATGAGCCACAAACATTGCATGGGTTCGTTCGTGATACGGGATCTGATCCAGTTCTGTCCCACGGTCTTTTTCTCGAATGACCTGTGATGTTCCCGTTTTGGCGTACACTCTCAAACCCGGGATGAAACTCTTCTTGCCCGTCCCCGATTTATCCTCAACCACGTCCTTGAGCGCTTTCTGAATTAATTCAATATGCTTGAGGTTCAAAGAAGCTTCCCATTTCTGGACAGGCTGGTTTTCGAACAGCGTCCCACCATCATCGCTCACTATTTTCTCCACCAGGAACGGTTTCATAAGCCTGCCACTGTTAGCGACGGCGGCCGTCATCAGAGCCATTTGCAAAGGCGTTGCGAGTAAATATCCCTGGCCGATCGAAATGGTTACGGAATCCCCGTCTCTGATGGGGGTGCCGTGATTTCTCTCTTTCCAGAGGGAGTTTGGAACCAAACCTGGCAGTTCGTTGGATAGCTCCACCCCGGTAGCCGAACCGTAGCCCAGGAGGGACGCATATTTTGCAATGCGATCGGCCCCAAGGCGAAGTCCCAGTTCATAGAAATAAACATCGCATGATTCAACGAGCGCCTTATACAATCCTACCTTTCCATGTCCCTGATGTTTCCAGCATCTGTATATCTGGTTGGAAACATCAAGCTCTCCCTTGCATTCGAATGAGGTTTCCGGCCCGATAAGCCCCTCGGACAAGCCAGCCAGAGCTGTAACAATTTTAAAGGTGCTGCCCGGCGCGTACAGGCCTCTCAGGGACCTGTTCTCAAGGGGATGAAGGGGATCGGAGTTCAGACTCTTCCAGTTCCGTTCAGTAATCGACGGGCTAAACATGTTTGGGTCAAAACCGGGTTTGCTAACCAAAGCCAGAACTCTTCCGGTATCAGGCTCCAGGGCCACCACTGACCCGGCCCGTTCAAAAAATATCTCCTCTATAAATTTTTGCAAGCCGATGTCGATTGTAAGAATAATATCCGATCCTCTACGTGGAACAATTTTATTGGACGAACCCAGTTGCCGGCCCTTCGCGTCAATTTCTATCTGGTTCCACCCCTCTTCGCCCTTAAGGTAGCTCTCGTATTCACGCTCAATACCTGTCTTTCCAACGAGGTCCCCCGGCTTGTAAACAAATCTTTCCGATTTGACCAGCTCATCTACGGAAATCTCTCCCATGGCTCCCAAAACGTGACAGAGGGATTCTCCGTAAGGATACTCTCGAAGAGGTCTGATCTCGATGAGCGCTCCCTTTGTGTCTCCAAGTCGAGACTTCAGTAGCGAAACCTCCTCGAGACTAAGGTTCTTTTTTATTTGAAAACCCCTATACTTTGGGCTATTGGCGGCGCTGGACAAAAGCGCCCTCATTTTCTCAGGAGTAATTCCCAGAATTGGAGAGGCAATATCAATTATCGTGTCACGGTCCTTCAATTCGCCTGGAATTATTGAAAATGAGAAATTGGGCTGGTTCTGTGCCAGCACGTGCCCGTTGCGGTCAATTATGGAGCCTCTGGACGGAGGAAGTCGTATCAACCTTGTCCTGTTGCTATAAGACATTTCGCTGAAGTACTCGCTCTCCATAAGTTGGAGTCTCCACAACTTGGAAAGCAGAATTCCAAAAGAAAAAACTATCAACAATCCCGCTATGATCACCTGCAACCGACAACTATTCAAATTGTCGTAGGACCTGACATATGCTGACATTTACATGGCTCCTGCGACTTTGGAGTATTCTTTCCACATAATGTTCACAGCTTTAAGTGTTACCCATGAAAAAGTGGCTGTGGACAAAGATTTCGCAATAATCCAGTAAACATTGTAGAGAGCGAAGTCAATGTCCGTAGTGAGCGCTCTGAAGGCAAGCATGGCGGTAAAGATTATGCAGGACGCCAGAAAGATCGAAATATAATTGCGCGCAACACCGGTCACCTCAAAATAAGAATCCAAATAGCCGAATATGATGTAGGTGATCAGATAAAGCAATCCCGACAGACCCAGTGGAGAGCCTGTCATTATATCCAGGCACAAACCCAGAACGAAACTGAAGCTGACGCCAACAAGAAATGTGGAATGACTGCTGGCCCATGCCAGCACAATCAAGGTCAGGTCGGGTCTGAGTTCTGGGGGGACCAACTGAAAAATGACGCTGGACTGGATTGCAAATGCCACTGTCCCTGTCACCATCAAAAAGAGAATCTGATTCATTTGGTCCCTTCGAGAAGCGGTTCAACATAGAATCCAACCTGCTTGAGCAAGATGACCAAGACCTCCTCAAGCTCATCAAGATCGGCTGTGGGTTGTAGCTGGGCCTCCAGAAATAGGCCCTGGGGACCTGACTGAACAGATTCTATGACCCCGATAGAGAGTCCTTTAGGAAAAATGCCGTCCAAACCCGATGTAATGACCTTGTCTCCACTACGCACCGAAGCCTTACGGTTTAAGTATTTCATGACGCAGGCGTTTTTGGCGTTGCCTACTACCACAACTCGGTCTCTGGTCCTCTCTACCCTGGCGTCTATGGACACCATTGGATCAGTTAGTAAGGCCACCTGAGCCATGTTTGCCGATGTTCTTACCACTTTGCCCACAATTCCGTCAGCTACTACTACAGGCATGTTCGAAAATATCCCATCGTCCCTGCCGCGGTTGATAAAAACATTCCTGTAAACTCCTGATGCGTCCAAACCGATAACCTGGGCCACCAGAGATGGGTACTCAAGGGATGATTTGAGCCCCATAAATTTTCTCAGTCTCTGGTTTTCAGCGGCCCTCTCCAGCAAACCGGCATTTTCCATCCTTAGTCGCGCGTTTTCACGTTTTAAATTATCGTTTTCGCCCTTGACGGAAACCAGCATTACGTAGGAATCAAATATTTCGCCAAATTGCTTCTTGACGAAAAAGACAGTGCTATAAAAAGGTTTGACCAAAAAGCTCAGGGCGTCTGAAAGAAAACCGGTGTGAACCTTGGAACCTGATGAAAACAGTATTATCAGGGCCAAACTTATCAGGAGTAGAACAATACCGATTTCTTTAACAGATTTTGGCATTAGGATTTGACAATTTTGTGATGAACAGCCGTATAGAAATTACCTGAGCCTGCCGGGCCGGGGAAGATGACGATTGCATCCACCGTCCTTAAACAATGACCTGCCACACATCTCAATCTTTAGGCCCTCATCAAGACGTCTTTGTAAACATTGAAGTTCTCGAAGACTATTCCAGAGCCTCGGACCACGGTAGACAGAGGGTCATCAGCTATGTTTACCGGTAATCCCGTTTCCCTCCTGATAACTTCATCCAGATTTTTCAGCAAGGCGCCACCACCTGTCAGCACTATGCCCCGGTCCACTATATCTGAGGCCAATTCCGGAGGGGTTTGCTCAAGGGCGGTCTTAACCGTTTCCAATATGGCTCTGACCGGCCCCGATATTGCCTCCGTAACCTCACCGGAACCGAGCGCTATAACCTTGGGAACGCCCCCTATCAGGTCGCGACCTTTCACTTCAATTATGGTTTCTTCCTTCTCCGGACATGCGCTTGCAATGAGCATTTTTACCATCTCAGCGGTTCGCTCCCCGATCAAAAGGCTATGTCTTTGCTTGACATACCGTATTATATCGCTGTCGATGGTGTCCCCTGCAATCCGAAGTGACTTTGCATAGACAATATCAGACATGGATATTACCGCAACCTCGGTGGTGCCCCCTCCGATGTCCACAATCATGTTACTGGCGGGTTCGGTTATGGGAAGATTCGCCCCGATAGCTGCCGCCAACGGCTCTTCTATAAGGAAGACATCCCTGGCTCCTGCGCTTTGAGAGGCTTCTCTGACAGCCCTCATTTCGACTTGGGTCACTCCGGCAGGGACACAAACAACTATGCGAGGCTTGACCAGAAAGCGTCTCTTGTGAATTTTGAAAATGAAGTGTTTCAGCATGGCTTCCGTGACTTCGAAATCCGCTATCACGCCGTCCTTCATCGGTCGAATGGCTTTAATATTGTCCGGAGTTCGGCCGAGCATTTTTTTTGCGTCAGTTCCCACCGCGACGATTCTGGGGCCACGTCTCAGGTCCATTTTTATGGCGACAACAGAGGGTTCGGATAGAATAACGCCCTGACCACGCACATACACCAGTGTATTGGCAGTTCCCAAATCAATCGCCATGTCGTTTGAAAAGATACCTGAGAGCCAGTTTGACAACCTCTGTCTCCAATCGTAAGGACAAATATCAGATTTGTATCTTCAATGATCTATCATGAGTTCTTATCATGAGCAAGACCGCGTGGTTTTCGATCTGACGAAACAGAGCGTTAAATTTATGTGAACTGTAATCTTTAGCTTTGATTGACAATCCTGTGCGCTGAAAGTATTATCGCTCAGCTATAAAAAGTTAGGAGGAAATCCCTTTGCTCGACCTGATGAGGCGTCACGCCAGTTCTTGGATAATTAAAATAGCGCTTTTCGGGATCATTTTGGTCTTCGTCTTCTTTTTTGGGTGGGGCGGTCCTGGTGATGTCGATAAGAACTTCGCCGCAAAAGTGAACGGTACCGTAATTACTTACGATCAGTTCTACAGCTTGTATGAAAACCAGGTAGAACTCATGAGGTCCCGTTTCAGAGGTTCGATGCCACCGGATTTCATTGAAAAGATGAATCTGAAGAAAGTTGTTCTCGAAGGGATGGTAGACCAGTTGGTTCTCATACAGGAGGCCAATAAACTCGGACTTACTGTCACAAATGAGGACCTCATATACAGCATAAAAAATACCACGGAATTTCAGACAAATGGAGTTTTTGACCCAAACATTTACAAGGCTTACCTGAGCGCTGTGAAAATGACCCCCTCCGGGTTTGAACAAAACAGGAGACTCGAACTTCTTGAGAATCAGGTAGCAAGGATAATAGTCGATTCGGTCAAGACCGACTCCAGGGAGCTTGAAACCTTGTGGCATTTCCAGAACGACAAACTTGCTCTTTCAACGCTTCTGGTGAAACCCAAGGATTTGGCGTCTTCCAAAGATATTGACCGAAAGGAACTGGAAGCTTTTTTCAAAAGCCGATTATCAAAGTACGAAATCCCTCCCTCGATCAAGATACAATATGTGGTTTTTTCATGGCGGGATTTGGCCAAAAACATGACGGTCACAGACGAAGAAACCCTGTCATATTTTAATTCCAATCCCAAAGAATTTGTCATCCCGGAGAAGCGACGTGTGAGACACATTCTCCTTAAAGCTCCCAAGGAAATGGACCCCACGGAGCGGGAAGAAATAAGGAATAAGGCGGAATCACTCAGGACCAGAATCGTCAACGGCGAAGATTTTGCCTCGATTGCCAAGTCCGAGTCTCAGGATGAAGGATCCCAGCCCAACGGAGGAGACCTCGGATTCCTTAGTCCTGGCTCTATGAGTTCGGCGTTTGACCAGGTTGTCTTCAAAATCAAACCAGGTGAAATCTCTAACCCAGTTCGCACCGAGCAGGGTTATCACATAATTCGGGTAGATGAAGTCACTGAGGAGTCTCAAAAATCTTTTGAAGAGTCGAAACAGCAAATCATTGACAAACTGCTCGAGGAAATGGCTAGGAAAAAAATAACCGGAGATGCGGACAATTTTTACGAAGCTGTTTACAGATCGGAAAACCTCCTGGATAATGCCAGAAAAATGGGCATTGAAATCCAGATAGCAGATAATATCCTAAAAGAGTCAGGTATGCCTTTCTCTGGGAATGACCTGAAAATCGCTGAAGAAGTTTTTCAGATGAAGTCTGGGGATATCTCAAGGTTAATCAGAATTGGTGACGAATACGCAGTTGTTCAGGTGCTTGAAAAGAAAAAGGAAAGAATCCCGGCGCTTGACGAGGTCAGAACCTTGGTTGAAAACGATTTCATAAAGGAACAGGCTTTGTTGTACGCCACCAAAAAAGCCGAGTCCATTATTGAAGCCTTATTGAAATCACCTGCCGATTTTGAGTCTATTGCCAAACAATACGAGCTTGAATGGATTGACCTTGATCCTTTATCAAGGACTTCGGGCTTTGTTCCAAACCTCGGAAAATCCCCGGCGGTTTCAGAAATGTTGTCAAGTTTGTCCATATCCGCGCCCGTCTTTCCCCAGCCAATACTCCTGGCCGACGGGGCTGCGGTGGTTCGTCTGACAAGAGTGGACAGAGCATCAGACGAGTTGTTCGCCAAAGAATCCCCAGCTTTTGGCGCATGGGTCTCTGAAGTCAGAAAGACCGAGTTGTTGAAAGGATGGATCAGGGCGCTTAAGGATAAATCATCCATCGAGATGAACCAGAAACTCATGTAACCAGAAACTTTGGTGATTTTCAGGAATATTAAAGCCGTTTACGGCTGGCTGCCCAAAGGATGGGACTCGAGGCTGAACCGACATCGAATAATCGGTGATTTTTTAGCAAAAGCAATCCGTTGGAGCTTGACAACATACGGGTTAGTTGCTAGTGTTAAGGCAATGCGGGTATAGCTCAGTTGGTAGAGTGCAAGCTTCCCAAGCTTGATGTCGCGGGTTCGAGCCCCGTTGCCCGCTCCAGTGAGTGGTTAAAACCACCCGGGTCTTATCCCGGGTTTTTTATTGTGGAACAAAACTTATACAGAAACTGTAAGTCCAAACTTTAACCTACTTTTATCACAAGGCTTTATGGATCGACCACTTATCGAAAAATTGTGGACTATATTGGAACCTGCCCTCGAAGCCGATGGCATCGAACTGGTCGAGATAGAATTCAAATTTGAACTTGGAAAATGGGTGCTGAGGCTATTTATTGACAGACCATCCGGGGTCAGCCTTGATGACTGCCAGATGTCTAGCAGGCAAATAAGCGCTCTTCTCGACGTCGAGGATCCTGTAGAGCAGTCATACACCCTTGAAGTGTCTTCACCTGGAATCAATCGGGTTTTGCGCAAACCGGCCGACTTCGAGAGATATGCCGGCAATCCTGTGAGGATCAAGACAGTCGCTAAGATAGACGGAAGAAGGAATTTTGTCGGTTTGCTCAAAGGCTGTAAAAACTCCAACATTGTAGTCGAACTTGACAGCGGTGAGGTTGAAATATCTCCTCAGATGGTTGAAAAAGCTCGTCTCGATCTAAACCCGGAAATGTTGTTTCGGAATGACTTAAAAAGAGGAACCGTGCAAACGGGAGAATGATGATGGGAAATTTGGACCGTATGATAGATCAGGTCGCCAAAGAGAAAGGCATAGAGCGAGACACGCTTGTCGAAGCTTTGGAGGCTGCGCTGGTATCAGCCGCAAGGAAAAAATTCGGCCCGAAAGTGGAACTGGAAGCCCAGTACAGCACCACCACCGGCGAAATAGAGGTTTTCCTTTTCAAGGACGTAGTAGAGAATGTGGAAGACCCAATGGTCCAAATTGATTTGGATACAGCCCGCAGAGAATTAGACCAGGAGGCGGAAATTGGGGACCAACTCGGTGTAAAAATGGACACTGAGACCTTTGGCAGGATTGCGGCTCAAACCGCCAAGCAGGTCATCATACAGAAGGTCAAGGATGCTGAGCGCGAAAACATTTACGCCGAATACAAGGATCGCAAAAATGACATAGTGACTGGAGTGGTGCAGCGTTTTGAAAAACGAAATACCGTGGTTAACCTCGGGAAGGCCGAGGCTATTTTGCCAGCCACCGAACAGATACCTCGTGAAACTTACCGTGCAGGGGAACGTTTGCGTGCATTGGTTACAGATGTCAAGAGAACCCAGAAGGATCCACAGATCATTCTTTCCAGGTCTGCGCCGTCATTCCTCATCAAACTGTTTGAACAGGAAGTTCCTGAGATAGCGGAAGGAATCGTAAAAATAATGTGCGCGGCGCGTGAACCGGGGCAGCGTGCAAAAATCGGAGTCCGTTCATCTGACGCCGATGTTGATCCTGTGGGCGCATGTGTAGGCATGAAAGGGTCCAGGGTCCAGGCGGTGGTCCAGGAACTTCGTGGTGAAAAGATCGACATCATCCCATGGAATGATGATCCGGCCAGATTCGTCTGCAACGCTCTGGCGCCCGCTGAAATTTCAAAGGTCATCATCGACTCGGAAATTGGGGCCATGGAAGTTATTGTCGCCGATGACCAGCTTTCGTTAGCTATTGGTAAAAGGGGACAGAACGTCAGATTGGCTGCCAGGCTAACCGGTTGGAAGATTGACGTCAGAAGCGAATCAAAGGACGAAAAGGTAACGGGAGAGTCATTCGAACGTTTGCTGGCGATCGATGGCATGGATGAAGAGACTGCAAGCATTCTTTTTGACAATGGCTATCGCAGTCCGGAAGATATTGCGAGAGCTACACTCGCAGAGTTGACCAGTTTCATGGGTATTACGAATGAAAAGGGATTGGCCCTACAGCATGGGGCCTTGAGGTATCTGGCCAATCCCATAACAGACGATGAGGATGAGGAAGAAGAAGAGGAAGACGCTCAGTCTGCCGAACCGGAAGACACCGACTTGGAGGAATCGTCTGAAGACGCAGACGAATCACGGAGTGATCAGGATGAAACCGGCGATGGTCTGTGGGAGGCTGGAGTTTCCGCTCTCGCCTTGAAACATTCCAGCGAAGCTGAAAGCGATGACAAATAAGGGGCATCTTCCTCTCAGGACTTGTATCAGTTGTCGCAAGAAGTTGCCTGTGGGTAGCCTGCTCAGATTTAAACTGTTGAGTGGCAAGCTGACCGTGGTCTCTCAAGGACATTTTGTTCAAGGTCGAGGCTGCTATGTGTGCCCCTCGGAGGCGTGTTTGAAAAAAGCTGCACGCAAAAATTTATACTCAAGGGCTCTGAAAAGTGCAGTTTCGGCTCATGACGCCGGAATTGATTTCTCCAAAGAGGGCTAGAAAAAGAGGTATTCGGATGACCGTGCTTACCGTTGATGACCTAGCGAGAGATTTAAAGGTCAAAAACGAGGATTTATTAAAAGAACTCGTCACCATGGGGTTCTCTGTTGATGGACCTGACAGCCCTCTCGAGATAGATGATCCTTCGGCGCTCCGGGCCCATTTGATCACAGCGATACCTAAGAGAGAAGTTGTGGAGCAAAGGATAAGACCTACCGTCATTCGGCGTAGGGCCAAGACGCCGCCCCATTCCGAAACTGGTGAGGTTTTTGCAGAATCTCCAGATGAAACATATCAGGAAATTGAACATGTCGAAGATGACCTCAGAGACGCGGCAAAAATAGTTGCACCTCCGTCTGGCCCCATGGATTTTCGCAAAAACGCCCAGACTCGTAAACAGCGCAAACACGAACCGGCCAGAATTATCGAAATGGCCCCCAGACCCCCCAAAAAAGAGCCTGCAGTTGTTATTTCAGAACGACCTGCTCCGCAAACGGACGCAGCACAGGCAGCTAAGCCCGTTTCATCGGAAGTTACCTCTCATGGAACGGGAAAAGCCGTTTCCGGTGCTGAGGGGAGCGATGAGCATGGAACAGCGCCTTCTGAGGGAGTCCGTCAAGCCACCGTTGAGGCAGGGGAAGCCACTGTGGCTGGCCTAACCCCGGATACTCCGGAACCGGCGGTAACCACTGTCCTGGAGTCCTCCAGAGAAACGGAAGAGAGCGCTGATTCTGCAGAAGACCTTAGGGATGGAGAGGACAAGGCGGCTCGAAAAAAGAAAAAGAAAGAGAAAAGGATGCAGCCGGCGCAAATAATTGGCAGAGTCCAGCTAAAGAAGGACCCGCCCAAGGAACCTGAACGCGAGAGGCCGGCCCCTCAGCCTCCCAGGCCACAGGCGCACAGGCCACATCCAAATGCCGGTCCTGCGAGACCCTCTGGAACAGAATTTTCTCCTCGTCCACACGCTCCGCAGCAACCGCAGCCATCGCGCCCTCCAGGCAGGCTCGAACAACCCGCCAGGCCAGTGATTGTAGAGATTCCCATAGATGATGAACGTCGTCCTAAAAGGAAAAAAGACAAAAAAGTCAGGTCAGCTTCTGATGAAAGGGTCGATGACGAGAAGGGGAAGGTTAGAAAGCCTAAGGAAATCATTAATGTAGCCGATTTGTATGATGATCGCCCTCGAGGTGGACGCGTAAAAAAGGGCAAGAAACCCAAGCCTCGTAAAACGGAAATCACGACTCCCAAAGCTATCAAGCGAAGGATAAAGCTACCGGAGGTCGTCACTGTTTCAAGTCTGGCCCACAAGATGAGCGTAAAAGCGGCAGAAGTCATTCAGCAATTGATACGGCTCGGTATTATGGCGGCAATGCATGAGGCTATCGATTTTGATACAGCGACATTGGTCGCCAACGAGTTTGGATTTGAGACTGAGACGAGTCGTCCGACAGAAAAGGACATGTTGCCGGAGAAAATAGCAGACACAACTGAGAATCTGGTTTCGCGACCACCAGTGATTACCGTCATGGGCCATGTGGACCACGGCAAGACATCGCTCCTTGATAGAATAAGATCAACGCATGTCACTGATCAGGAAGCCGGTGGCATTACCCAGCACATAGGCGCCTACAAGGTTCGCCTACCCAAGGGAGAACTGGTTTTTCTCGATGCGCCGGGTCACGAGGCT
>CAYNZA010000010.1:0-46744 GCA_964401595.1 uncultured Desulfomonile sp. | reverse complement strand
TTCTGGTTTTCAGCCACAATGCCAATCACTATGGCCCCGGCCCCAACAGCCAAAGACGTAAGCCTGGCGGCTGTAATCTGCTGTTTTTGGGAGGCGTGTCCGTGTTTTATGAGGCTGACATAAACGTCATGAGCTATAGCCGCTGATGCAGCCAAAACCAGGCCGGACACCACTGCAAGAATTGTTGCAAAAGCCACGGCGCAAAGAAAAGCCAAGAGCGTGTCTCCCACTAGTGGCGCAATCTGGTTACCCAACGCCTGAGCCAGTAGCAGGGTGGCCAGGTTACCTCCGGGATCGGTCCAAAAAATTGTCTGGGGTCCTACATGCAGGGCAGCTCCGAACCCAAGGAGGGTGGTAAGAATATAAAATGAACCTATCACGAACATTGCAACTATTACCGATTTTCTTGCTTCCTTTGCAGTAGGCACAGTGAAAAATCGCATCAGTATGTGGGGCATGCCGGCAGTCCCAAAAACCAGGGCCATTCCCAGAGACACCTGATCCAGAGGGTTTTTCAGAAATAATCCCGGTTCCAGAAAACGTTGACCATAGTCGATTCCTGGCTGAGCTATCGGATGGTTTAGCAACGTAAACTGAACCCACTCCTTGATTCCGGGGTTGTTTGCTATGTCGGCAAAAAACTGCAGTGGGCTGAATCCGGCATGGGCGGCAGTAAGAATGCTCAGCGCCAGACCTCCGGTCATTATAAGAAAGGCCTTGATTATTTGGACCCAGGTAGTGGCGATCATTCCACCAAACACAACATAAATGATCATTATTGCCCCTACCAGGATTATGGAAATCCTGAATGGCACCCCCAGCAGGAGTTCCATAAGTTTTCCCGCTCCAACCATTTGCGCTATAAGATAAAATGTCGATACCGTAACCGTTGAAATCGCAGCCATGGCCCTGACCGGAATCGGAAAGGATCTGAACGCCAGGATGTCGCCGATTGTATATCTACCTGAATTTCTGCAAGGTTCGGCAACTATCAAAAGCAGAGTCACATATGCGACGAGCCATCCTACGGAATACAAAAATCCATCATATCCGTATAAGGAAATCAGACCCGCTATCCCAAGAAAAGATGCTGCCGACATGTAATCGCCAGCAAGCGCCCAACCGTTTTGAGTGCCGGATATTGCAGAGCCTGCAACGTAAAAATCTGCAGATGTTTTTGTCCTGCCTGCCGCCCAGTAAACCACCAAGAGCGTGATTCCGATGAATATCAGAAACATCGCAATGGTTATGGGTCTCACAATAGTCAGTATGGGATAGGGCGTCTTGTTGGTAGCGAGCTGAGCCGATGGTAGGGACGTGCTCTGAGCCAGATTTGAAACCACGGTCGTCCTGCCGTTCATAACCGGACTATCGGCGATGGCGAAGCTTTGAATAAACACGCTGAACGCTATCACGCATGGGATAAGCCAATAGGCGCATGATTGCCTTCTCATCGGTTGCTACCCCCTCGGTAAATGTGAGGTTAGGCAAAAGCCATGGTTGAAAGTAGAGTCTGAGTTAACGACAAACAGGTTAAGGTAGTGCTTAGCCCTTCGCAAAATGCTACATCTAGCTATCTACGATTCCCCTGGGAACAGGAAAATATGGACGAAATACTAAAGGTAAAAAAGCGAGTTGTTATAGAATGTAAATTCGACCTTAATCCACATTTTATCACAAAGTCAAGAAGAACTTGTCCCGAGTCATTGTAGGGATTGTCAGTAAGCTTTCATGACAATTTCTCACTGGCTCTTGGAGAATAGACTTGCCCGGTTCATGAGTTCAGTAAGGGCCTGTCCGTCGTTTCTTAAGACTGAATCTACCAGGGCCCCATTCTGGTTCCTGAATGATTCCAGAACTTCTCTGGAATACCTGTTAGCTAAAGCCAAATCAGCATATAGTTCGGATGGCTGATCAAACTGGTTCACCATCATCTCTACAAGTTTCTGAAACCATTCTCCGCAAATCCCGGCATTTGTACTCAGGTCAAATCCCGACTGTTTTAAGGTCAATCCAAGTGATGCCATGATGATATGTCGAAGCGTCTGGACAACTGCCATCAACCTGTCGTGTTTTTCCGGAGAAATCATATTGACCCTAGCGCCCTGAGTTATCAGAAAGTCCGTAACCTTATTCTCCCAGATTGCAGAACGTTCCGGGCAAATGTACCACAACCTCCCCATAAAGGAGTCGGCTGAAGGTCCAAACATGGGGTGCGCGCCAATTACCTCGCAGGCGCTGTTATCCAACATTTCGACAAGAGGATCGGTTTTGAGGGATGCTATGTCCATGAGCAGACTGTCCGGTTTGAGTCTGGGTCCCACAATACGGGTCACTGCATGAAAAGAGTTCACTGGTATGGCAAGCACCAGCACGTCACAAGTCTCTGCAAATTCTTCCAGTTCATAGGCTGAACTTTTGTCCATACCCTTTACATTCATCCCACAACACTTTAGCTGTCTCTCCAACCATGAACCCATGCGTCCATGCGAACCAACAATTCCTATTGAGGAGTTACATCTGCTATCAGGATCCAAAAGATTTCTCCATCCACTATGATCGTTCAGGATCAGACTCCCTGAGTGGGGTCCATCCTGGGATACGATCCAAGTATTTTGATCTGTTCCACGTCGATTTTCAATTCGGCCAGACACTCACTCAAATTTTGATCCTGGACATGACCTTCACAGTCCACGAAAAAAGAATATTCCCACGGTTTTTCTTTGAGAGGTCTGGATTCAATTCTGCCCAGATTGATGCCTCTCTTGGAAAAATGGTTCAGAGCCTGGCATAGTGACCCTGACTTGTGCTTTGCGGTGAAATACAGGGATGTTTTGTCCTCTCCCGTAGGCTTGCATTCAGCTTTTCCAATTATCAGAAATCTGGTCGTGTTGTCGCTACGGTCCTGAATGTTTTCTGCCAAGATGTTCAAATTGAATTCCGAAGCAGCCAGTGACGATGCAATAGCGGCTACGCCGTTTTCAGCTGAAGCCTTTCGGGCGGCCTCCGCTGTGCTTGGGCAATCCTGAACGTTCACGCCCCGCATATTGGTGTTCAACCATTTTCTACACTGATTGAGAGCCTGAGGATGGGAATAAACGTTTTTTATTTCCGCCAAAGAAGTTTCACGAGACATCAGGAAGTGCCTTATTGGAGCGAAAATCTCGCCTGAAATTTTCAAATCCGACGTGACAAAACTGTCCATGGTAGCGCTAACTCCACCTTCAATCGAATTCTCAACAGGCACGACTCCAAAGCTGACCCTGTCATTTTCTACTTCATTAAAAACATCCAGAATTGATGATGCGGCCACAAGCTCAGTAGAATGCCCGAATCTCTTTAATGTGACCTGATGGCTGAACGTAGTTCTTGGCCCCAGAAATGCGACATTTATCGGTTTTTGCAGATCCCTGCACGCAGATATGATCTCGGAAAATATGTGACCAAGAGCCTTTTTGGGCATGTGGCCCTCTGGAGCCCGGAAGATGCGTTTCATAATCTCCGTCTCGCGCTCTGTCGAAAGTATCCCAATCCCAGCCTCTCTTTTCTTGAGTCCGATTTCCAGGGCTACAGATGCGCGTTCGTTAAGCAACTCTATTAACTGGGCGTCAAGGTCATCAATCCGCTTCCTTGAATCTCCGACATTGGAATTGGTGTTGTTGACGTCAAACCTGACTTCATCTACCTGGCGGGAATAAGAACTGACAACCATGAAAATGTCTCCGTGATAAATTACCGGCAGTATGTTAAAAAAAGCCTGTTCACGCCTGCCAATCTAAACGCTCGTGCGGTTTCCGATCAGCTGATCGGAGCTATCTACTGAACACGGTCTGGCCATAACTTCAAATGACCCTTCTCAGATCTGAGCATCTCCGATCCTGATTAAATCTCTTCCCTTTGATACTGCCCGAATGTCAGACTGCATGATCATTTCCTGACTGCCACGACGTACTCCGGAGCCAGTCCGACTGGGTTAATTGTCTTCATGTCTGAAAGCGCATCGAGCATTTCTATCCTCCAAGCGAAAGGCCCCAGGAGCTTATTGCGCCCAGGGCCTTTATAAACAAAAAAGCCATGGGCTCTGTCGTCTGCCCATGGCCTCGGATTTTGTAGCTTTATTGGCTGGTAATCCTCACCTCACTGGCAGACCGCCGTAAAAATAATAGAAACCAGAATAATAACGTGGGAATTCTATTCCCAAAAATTTCACAAAAAGGTTGCTATTAATTGCTATGCCCATGTTCGACAAAAATCCTTATTCTGATCCATCAATTTGAACATGTTAGTGGAGAGGTTGTCAAGTCATAATGTTCAGCTAACTGAATTATGAACACTTTCCTGAAAACCAGAGCAATGCCAACTTATATGAATCAAAGCCGAAACCGCAAATAGAGCCAGCGCTTACTCCTGACAGAAGTGATGTTTTTCGAAATTCCTCTCTGGCTGACGGATTGGATATATGAACCTCAACCACAGGAATTGATATTCCTGACACGGCGTCACGGATTGCTACACTGGTATGGGTGTAGGCGCCGGCGTTTATTATGACACCATCAGACAGGTCTCCGGCCATTTGCAGATAGTCTACGATCAGCCCCTCGATATTGCTTTGAAAAAAATCTACATCGATCTTCAATTCAACGGCCAGGCTTTCCATTTCCGACTGGAGGTCTTCAAGCGATTTGTTTCCGTAAACCGAAGGCTCTCTCTTTCCCAGCATGTTTAAATTGGGTCCATTGATGATTGTGACTTTCATTACGGCCTCATTATCGTTTTTTGTATCAACCAGGCGTCTGCAATGACTATTGCGGCCATGGCCTCTGCTACCGGCACAATTCTGGGGCATATGCATGGGTCATGACGCCCATGTATATTGATGTGTCTCGGTTCATTTTCCGTTGAAACTGTTCGCTGTGTTTGGGCTATTGATGGAGTGGGCTTCACAGCAAGTTTGGCAATGATGTTCTGACCGGTCGAAATTCCTCCAAGAATCCCACCAGAATGATTTGATTCAAAGCCGTCCGTGCTGATCTGATCGTTAGATGACGATCCTCTAAAACTTGCTAGAGCGAAACCTGACCCGAATTCCACACCTTTAACTCCTCCGATGGAAAAGAACGCCCCTCCTAAAGAAGCGTCAAGTTTCTGGAAAACAGGCTCCCCCAATCCAGCCGGCATGCCATCAATGATTATTTCTACGACGCCACCAACGGAATCACCGTTTTTTTGAGCGTTCAGGACAGCCTGCTCCATTAAGGCTGCGACATTAGGATCAGCGCAACGTAAGGGATGACTTTCTGCAAAATTAAAGTCAACGGTCTTTCCTTCGACGTCGAAGATGCTTTTGACGAAACCTCTGATTCTAATTCCTGAAGGATTCAGCACAAGCCGAGCTACCGCTCCGGCAGCGACGCGTCCCACTGTCTCCCTTCCGGAAGCCCGACCTCCGCCTGGTTGAGGGGAAAGACCATATTTGCGGAAATAACTGTAGTCAGCGTGTCCCGGTCTAAAAACGTCTTTGATATTTTCATAATCTTTGGACCTGGCTTGCGTGTTTTTTACCATGATGGCCACGGGCGAACCAAGTGTCTTTCCTCCCGAGACTCCGGAGAGTATTTCTGCTGAATCACTCTCATTTCGGGGTGAAACAAATCTTGATGTGCCAGGTTTACGACGGTTGAGTTCTCGTTGTATGAAATCCACTTCCAGAGGGATTCCCGGAGGCACACCGTCAATGACTACACCAACGGCATTTCCGTGGGATTCTCCAAACGTGGTCACTTTGAATATTTTTCCGGTGGAACTGCTCATGATCTTTTTCTCAGATTCTGGTTATCGCGGAATCCAGTTCGGATTCAGTCACATCGTTCACCACTTCACATTTTCCTCCGTCTCGTAAAAGTACAAAACTTATCTTTCCATCCTTGTTCTTTTTATCGTTCAGCATTATTTGCCGGGCCTGACTGGCGGAAGGAAGCTTTACAGCAGATGAAAACATCTCCTTTATGGTCATTGCGGTTTTTGAAGTAAACTCCCCTCCAATAAACCCTCTGGCCTGAGAGATGTTGAGAGCCGCCAGCATCCCAATCGAGACGGCCTTGCCGTGACTAATCGCATAATTGTTGAAGCTCTCCACGGCATGGCCATAAGTGTGGCCCAGATTTAGTATTCTTCGCAGGTCTTTTTCCCTGAAGTCCTTTGACACTATCTCGCATTTAGCCCGAGCTGATGCAACCAGGACTTCACTTAATTCAATCACCGAGCCTTTGAGCAGACGTTTAATGTTTGCGGAAATAAAAACCGAGAGATGAGGGTCTGCCACAAGACCTGTCTTGTACGCCTCAATCAAGCCTTCCTTTATTTGATTGGTTCTCAGAGTGTGCAGAGAGGCCAGGTCCAGGACCGTCAAAGCCGGTTTTGTAAACAACCCTACGGAATTTTTGATGTTACCTACATCGATGGCAGATTTTCCGCCAATGGCTGCGTCCACTCCGGCAACCATAGAGGTTCCAACAAGAATGAAATCGATGCCACGTTTGAATGTGGATGCCACGAAGCCGCCAATATCTGTCACAACTCCTCCGCCTAGAGCCACGAGTAAATCTCCGCGTCCGATCTTGGCGTCCAACAGTTGTCGATATATCTGATCTGCCGATTTCATTGATTTTGATTTTTCACCAGCTTTTAGAGAAATCACAACAGGATTGTCAAAAACATCCATGTATCTGGGCAAATGGAGTTTCTCAACATTACGGTCAGTCAATACTGCGACCTTTTTCCCCTTTATCAGCTTATTGACGGTGTCGGGGGCGTCCCAGCAAGCCACCACTCGCGATTTGTAACCTTCATGATCTACAAGGAATTCCTGCTGTGGGAAGACAGAATTGCAAACTTGAGCGCATACCTGTGCTGCGTTTAGTTTTTCTACATCGATTCTTATGTCACAATCTTGGTAACAGTCCCGACGGAGTTGAAAGAGTTTCTCAACTTCTGAAGGGTTTTTCCATAGAGGTCGGATGGCAATTTCTTCATTTCCCAGTCTATTTTTTATGGATTCGAGTGTTGCATCCAGAAAAATTGATGTCCCCGATTCAGACATCAGCTTTCGATTCTCATTGCTTTCACAGACACCACCTCCAGTAGCGACCACAAGATTCTTTTTCTTTGTAAAAGTCTCAAGGATTCTTGTTTCGTTTCTTCTAAAAGTGTCTTGCCCCAGATTTTTGAAAATTTCAGGTACCGGCATGCCAAATCGATCGACGATGAGTTTGTCCATATCTACCAATGTGAGCCCGAGAACCTGCGAGACAAGCCTGGCCACTGTTGATTTGCCCGATCCCATGAAACCGGTGAGGTAAATATTATCCATTTCACCTATCCAGATACTTCAGGAATTCAGTTGATGATGCGCATTCTCCTGTCCAAAGGCTGAAACTTCTGGCCGCCTGCCCGGCAAGCATGGCAAGTCCATCAGAAAATTTACAACCGGTTCTTTTTGCGCAATTTTCCCAGATGTTTTGAGGACGACCATAATTGATGTCGAAAATTAATTCTGGTTCCTTAGGTTTTAAAGACAGCGCAATCTCAGTAATTGTTTTGTCCGCTTCCTCAGGAGCCGAGACAGATGTGGCGTTGACAATGACGGACAATGGCTCAGACAGGCTCGAAATGTGTGTGATTTCCAACGGTTCACCACCAATGTCCTGAGCAATCTTTCGGGCTTTGTGGATGTTGCGCCCTGCTACAAAAACTGTTGACGCGCCCAGAGAACCCAGAGCCATGACCAGGCCTCTGGCCGCTCCACCGGTCCCTATCACGAGACAATTCCTGTTGTCCAGGGTGCAATCGAGTGACGAAATCGCGTCACAGAATCCTCCTACATCAGTGTTTTCACCAACGAGTTTTCCCTCTCTGTGAATGATGGTGTTTACTGCGCCGAGCCTTCTGGATGTTGGTGTCAAATCATCCATAAACACGACCACGTTTTCTTTGTGAGGTATAGTGACGTTTGCCCCGGAAAAACCAAGCTCTCGGAAGCCTGCGATAGCGTCTCCCAGAGCATTCGGCTGGATACTGAAGCTAACATATTTGGCGTCGAGGTTGCGCTTTGCAAAAGCTCTGTTGTGCATCAACGGAGATTTTGAATGAGTAACCCGCTGATCCCCGAAAAGACAATAGACTCTCATTTGGCAAGTGTCCTCAGCGTGTCATCAAAATTGGGGTAGGAAATTTCGATGCACTTCTCGTCATCTATTTCTGGGCGATAATCGGCTAGTAACCCCGCTATTTTTAAAGTCATAGCTATTCTATGATCTCCAAAACTTCTCAATTTTTTGGCCACTCTGAGTTTTGTGGGACCGTGAATCACAAGGGAATCACCTACGGCTTCAATTTTTGCGCCCATAGAGTTTAGTTGACTCATGATCGCCTCCACCCTGTCGGATTCTTTCACCCGCAATTCGGACACATCTTTAAATATGGATGTTCCATTCGCCTGGGTTGCCACCAGGGCAAGTATGGGAATCTCATCAACCAGCAAAGGCGTCTCTTCGGCTGATACTTCGAAGGGCCACAAATCCTTGCTGAATTGAGCCTCTATTGTTCCGTAAACTTCTCCTGAACGCCCATCAGTAGATGTGTCTTTTAGAATTTGATCTAAAATCCTGATGTTTGCGTTCATTCTCTCAAGTACGCTTATTGCTCCGACACGGGTTGGATTTAACAAAACCCTTTGCGCCAAAACCATGCTGCCCGGTACAATGATTGATGCGCAAAGGAAGAAGCATGCCGACGAGATGTCTCCCGGAACATGATACCTCTCTGGCATGGTAAGCGAGGACCTGGACACAGACCAGCCATCGGGGTTTTTTTGAATGTTCGCTCCACAGCTTTTTAAAAGTATTTCAGTATGGTCTCGACTTGGAACAGTTTCAACTACATGAGTCAGACCTTCAGCCTGAATGCCTGCCAACAGTATTGCGCTCTTCAGTTGGGCGCTTGGTACGGGAAGCTCATATTCTATGCCGGTGAGCGAGGCGCCACGTATTCTCACGGGTGGCTTTCCATGGTCGGAGCATTCGATTTTAGCCCCCATACGTCTCAATGGTGTCGCAACTCTTTCCATGGGCCTGTTTCTCAACGAACTGTCCCCGTCCAGCACAAACTCGCCCTTATTTGGACTTAGAAGGCCCATGAGGAGTCTGATAGTGGTTCCGGAGTTTTCGCAGTCAAGTCTGAGGCCGGTCTTCAGTCGGTAGTCAAGTCCATTGACAACGATCTGCGTAGGATCAGTTTTTACGCAACCTCCCATTACCGCCAAAAGCCTCAAAGAAGTCATGCAATCACGGGCGCTTGAAAAGTTTTGAATCTCAGATTTCCCTGACGCTATCATTGAGATCAGGGCCAGTCTGTGAGATATCGATTTGTCTCCCGGCGGGGAAAAGGCTCCTGCTAGTTTCATCATCAATCCTTCGATTCCAGAAAAATAAAAAACCCACCATGAGAGGTGGGTCTTGAAAACAGGCTTGATTGGTGTCAGAGCTGATTGCAAGACTCCACCCGGGTGCGGATACAATAAAAAAACCAGGGGTATCCCGAACCAGTATTCTGACTAAAATTGCTGCAAGCGTAAAGCATCTTTGACTAACCGTAAAACTTTCAGATATATAGACCTGTCATTGTGTTTGAATTCTTCTGATCGTGCAACCATGTCACGAGTTTTGTCAAGCAATATTTGTCCGGAGTTTACGATATGCCGAACCGCTATCTCAGAAACAAGCGTCATAAGGCGGGTTTGTCGCCAGGAACATTGATACACGCAGGACAGATCAAATCGGAATTCACCAGAATTGACAGTTACTCTTTTAATTCAGATACACTGACGGTCTCGGAATCAGTTCATCCTGATGGACCCGAAACCACCGTGGAGCAGGGCAAAATACTCTGGCTGGATGTGAAAGGGCTGGGCGACATTGATGCTATTGAGAGGCTGGGCAGAAGATTCAGTATTCATCCACTGGTTCTGGAAGACATATTGAACTCGAGTCAGCGACCCAAGATAGAGGATTTCAAGGATTATCTTTTTACTGTGATCCGGAGTTTGAGATATGAGGATGAGGAAGCCAGGGCGGAGTCCGAGCAGGTAGGCATAATAATGGGCAGCAATTTCGTGATCACGTTCAGAGATTCGCTCCATCCCATTTTTGACCCTGTCGTGCAACGGCTTAAAGTGGAGAAATCTCGGCTTAGGGAGTGTGGAACTGATTACCTCACCTATTCATGTGTAGATGTAATCGTGGACAACTACTTTCTGGTTCTCGAAAGAATCGGCGACCAGATAGAAGAAATCGAAGACGCGCTGGTGTCAAGGCCCATGCCACAAACACTGGGAAAGGTTCACCGTCTCAAAACAGACCTTATCTTTGTCAGAAAGTCGCTGTGGCCGCTACGAGAAATGATAGGTCGCATGTTAGTAGGGGAATCCCATTTCATCAATGACTACATGAGACCTTATCTGAGAGATCTGTTGGACCACGCAATCCACGCCATAGACACTGTAGAGGCCTTTAGAGATATCACTTCAGGCATGATTGACATTTATCTTTCAAGCGTCAACAACCGTGTCAGCGAAACCATGAAATTTCTCACCGTTATTTCAACAACCTTCATTCCTTTGACTTTTCTTTGTGGGTGGTACGGCATGAATTTTCCTGACATGCCGGAACTAAAATGGGAATACGGCTATCCAATGGTAATTGTAGTGGCCGTATCGGTAGCCTCAATCATGATCGCCTATTTCAGGAAAAGGAAGTGGATTTAGCGCATGGAAATGCGTCGAAAGCCGGCAGGATCATAGTCGGTCTTGACTTTTGCGTCCAAAAAAGGTAAAAAGCTCGCTCAATTAAGGTAAATTTTTAGGAGAATTAGCAAATTGTCGGATTCCTCTCAACATACGAAAAACACACAAACTTCATCCCTCACAGAAGTTCGAATCAAGAAAATAGAAGAATTGATCAACCAGGGGATAGCCCCATACGCCACAGGTTTCAGACCCGGGGTACGCTCTTCTGATTTCAAAAAAGAATATGCTCATCTAAACGAAAATCAAACAATTGATTGTGCGGTTAGTATGTCCGGAAGAATAATCGCTATCAGATTGCTGGGGAAAGCTGCGTTCATGAGAATCAGAGACGCAGCCGGTGATTTTCAGATTTACATGGGTAAAGACACAGTAGGGGAAGAGTCTTACAAGATTGCAAAAAAACTTGATATTGGTGACATAATCGGTGTTGTGGGCAAGCCTTTCAAGACCAGAACCGGTGAGATCAGCGTGCTTGTCGAGCAGTTCACGTTGTTGACCAAAGCGCTCAGGCCTCTCCCGGAAAAATGGCACGGTTTGTCTGATGTGGAGACAAGATATCGTCAGAGATACCTTGATCTCATCGTGAACCAGGCATCCAGAGACATTGTTGTCACTCGGAGCAAGATCATCAGCTTCTTGAGAAGTTTTCTTGCAGATCGTGGTTTTCTGGAAGTCGAAACGCCGATGATGCAAGCTCTGCCGGGTGGGGCCACCGCCAGACCGTTCGAAACCTATCACAATGCTCTTGACAGAAGCCTCTTTCTGAGGATCGCTCCCGAGTTGTATCTAAAGAGACTCCTTGTCGGCGGTTTTGACAGGGTATTTGAAATCAACAGAAATTTCAGGAATGAAGGCATTTCAACCCAGCACAATCCTGAATTCACCATGTTGGAATTCTATGAGGCTTATAAGACTTACGAAGATCTCATGGACATAACGGAAGAAATGTTGTCCTCAGTGGCGGTCGCAATAACAGGTGGCAGCAAATTTCTGTATGGGGACATTGAGGTAGATCTCACGCCGCCTTGGCCCAGAATGACTGTTAGAGACGCACTGATTAACCACAACGCTTTGAACGAGAACGAAATAGACGATTGGAACGCTGTTTTTATCAAGGCTGTTGAAATGGGATTAAAGGTGGGAAAAGAGGATTCCCTTGGAAAGCTCTGGATGAGTGTGTTTGACGAGGTTGTCGAAGAAAAGCTCTGGGGGCCGGTGTTTATCCACAAGTATCCGGTGGATGTGTCCCCGTTGGCTAGACGCAACGACGAGGATCCCACTGTCACGGACAGATTCGAATTGTACATATGTGGACGGGAAATGGCTAATGCCTTCACCGAATTAAATGATCCTGTTGATCAGCGAAGCCGCTTCGAGCAGCAGGTTCAGGCGCGAGACGCAGGAGACGAGGAAGCCCACTACCTTGATGAAGATTTCCTGAGGGCGCTCGAATATGGGATGCCACCGGCCGCTGGTGAAGGACTGGGAATTGATCGACTGGTAATGCTCTTGACAAACTCGCAATCGATCAGAGAGGTCATTTTATTCCCGCACATGAGACCTGAAAAAGGGCTTGGATGAAGTTACCTCTCGAGATCAGAATAGGCTTGCGTTACCTGAGAGCAAAGCGCAAGCAAGCCTTCATTTCAGTAATCAGCGGTTTTGGTGTTCTGGGCGTGATGCTCGGCGTCATGACGCTGATCATCGTCCTGGGAGTAATGAATGGCTTTGAGCGGGATCTGAAAGACAAGATCCTCGGCACGGTTTCACACCTTGTGGTCATGAATCATTCGAGCCGCTCACTGTCGGGCTGGCAGAGCTTGATGGACAGGCTGATAGTGTTTGACGGTGTGAAGGCCGTCACTCCCTATATCTACGGACAAGCCATGATGTCGTCAAAGGGAAAGGTTCGCGGCGTCATAGTGCGCGGAATTGATCCCGCATCCGCAGGTGATGTAATCTCATTGCCAAAATATCTGGAATCTGGGTCCTTACAGGATTTAGCCTATTCTTATGAGGGATTGGGAAGTCTCATAATCGGCAAGGAATTGGCATCATCCAGTTCACTCAGAGTCGGGGACAGTGTTCAGCTCATTTCACCTCAGGGAAAAAGAACTCCGATTGGGGCCATACCAAGGGTTCAGAATTTCAGAATAGTTGGCGTCTTCAAATCCGGAATGTACGAATTTGATTCCAATCTCATTTATATGGACTTGGCGGAAGCCCAAAAGTTTTTTGAGATGGGAGACGGTGTAACAGGGATAGAGGTCAACCTGAAAGACATTTATGTAGCCCCCAAGCTTGCAGCGAGGATTGAAGCTGGTCTCGGGGCGCCATACTGGACCAGGACATGGAGGGACATGTATCGAAATCTGTTCAGTGCGCTGAAACTGGAAAAGATAGCCATGTTCATCATTCTCACGTTCATAGTGCTGGTCGCAGCTTTCAATATCGTGATCTCCCTGATCATGCTGGTGATGGAGAAAAGCAAGGACATTGCAATTCTCAAATCTTTGGGCGCTACATCAGATCGGATCATGCGAATATTTATCGTACAGGGAATGATAATAGGCACTGCAGGCACTTTTTTAGGGACTCTGGCGGGGCTTGGCGGCGCAGCCTTGCTGGCTCGCTATCCCATCATCGAATTGCCTGAGGAAATTTACACCATATCTACCTTGCCGGTCGCAATAGACACACTGGACATCGCAATCATATGTAGTGTAGCGCTCACAATCTGTTTCCTTGCCACATTGTATCCATCATTCAAGGCGGCTCGACTCCAACCTGTGGAGGCCCTGCGCTATGAATAAACCGCCTTTGTATGAGTTGCTAAATCTGCATAAAAACTATTCTCATCCCGGCGGTGATGTCGAGGTCCTGAAAGGTCTGGATTTTTCTGTGGAAAAGGGAGAGACGGTGGCTATCGTGGGACCATCTGGTGTAGGTAAAAGCACTCTATTGCACATAATGGGTTTGTTGGACAAACCGACTCAAGGTGGTGTTCGTTTTGACGGCGCCGATATCACCCATTGTTCCGAAGTGGAAACGGCTAAACTGAGAAACAGGAAAATTGGTTTTGTCTTTCAGTTCTTTCAGTTATTACCAGAGTTTAGCGCTATCGAAAATGTCTTGATGCCTGCATTGATCGCAGGCGAAAATTATAGAACCATGAAAAAGCAGGGGTTAGAACTTCTTGACGCAGTCGGTTTAAGTCATCGGTCAAAACATCGGCCTGGAGAACTATCTGGCGGAGAGCAACAGAGAGTTGCCATAGCAAGATCCTTAATCATGGGACCTGACGTGATTTTAGCTGATGAGCCAACAGGCAACCTTGATCCTGACACTGGTGACGAAATAGAGACTTTGCTCAGAGAATTGAATGAATCTACGATGACCACACTGGTTGTCGTCACGCATAAAGAGTCTCTGTCGATGTCCATGGACAGGAGAGTCACCCTTCATGGCGGCAGGTTGGTGGAGCTTCAATGATCAGATTAATAGCTCTTATTATTTCCGTGATCTGTTTTCCAGGTATTGTTTTATCCCAGGAATCGCAAATCAGGAAAGTGATGATTTTTCCTTTAAAGGTTGTGGCCAAGGGCGTGCCGGCCGATCAGCTCAACAATGAACTTGCGGGTGTTTTAGGAGCCGAACTATCCCGTGAAGGTGATGTGGAAGTCATTTCAGGTATGTCGTTCGCCAATGCGATACAGGAAAAGAAAATTGATCCTCAGAGACTAATTCGTATTGGTGAGAGGATGGGGGCACAAGCCATAATTTGGGGCGCCATCACCCAGCTCGATGAAGGGGTATCGGTGGAATTGTCCGTATTGCCTACCCAAGATGGAAAAAGGCCCAGACTCTTCACTGCCAACGCAAAAGATAACGCCGAATTGATGGGGCGTATGCGTGAAATATCAGCAGAGATAGGTGGGACTGTTCTCAACCGTCCCAAGGTTGGGGAGATAAAGATTGAAGGAAATAAAAGAATTCAAAGAGAGGCCATACTAAACAAGCTTGAAATGAAGGCGGGAGCGCCGTATAGAAAATCTGCCATAGGTGATGAGATTCGGGAAATTTATTCAATGGGATACTTTGAAGATGTCCAAATTCGGGCTCAGGAGGCAGCTGATGGAAAAATGGACATTTATATAACCCTGAAAGAACGCCCATCTATCAAGAGTATTGAACTTGATGGGGTAAAACTATTCTCCAAAGATGAGATACTGGACGCATTGACCACAAAATCTTTTTCTGTGGCCAGCGTACAGAAGATTCGAAATGATATTGAAAAAATAAAGGCTATGTATGAGAAGGATGGCTATTACGAGCCCAAGGTCGATTATGAAATAAAAGAACTGTCCCCGAATGAAGCTTCGTTAACCTTTAAAATTGACGAAGGTAGAAAAAGTTATCTCACCGAAATCGTTCTTGACGGGAGAAACAAGCTCGATGAGAAAGACATCAAGAAAGCCTTGACGCTAAAGGAAAAAAGCTGGTTCTGGTTCCTCGACGAATCAGGATCTTTCACTCGGGAAAAGCTTGAAGAAAACAGAATGAGACTTTTGGCAACCTATTTGGAGAATGGATTCATTAATGTTCAAGTAGGCGCCCCCAAAATAGATATATCAGACGGAGCTGTAAAACTGACTTTTCCAATCAAGGAAGGAGACCGGTTTCAGGTTCGTAAAGTGGAGGTCGAGGGAGACCTGATAGCTCCGGCCGAGCAAATGGTGGCTGACTTGCAGGTAAAACCAAAGACCTGGTTCAAGAGGTCTGCGGTTGCGGATGACATTAAAACTCTCACAAAACTCTACACAAGCCAGGGCTACGCATACGCCGACGTAGAGCCAATGCAAAAGATCAACGATGAGCATGACTTTGTGGATCTGACTTTCAAGGTCACCAAAGGAGACAAGGTTTCCATTGAACGCGTAGATATCACAGGCAATGACAGGACCCGAGACAAGATCATCAGGAGAGCCTTGATGATCAGTGAGGGGGATGTTTACAACTCGGATAGCTTCGAAGCCACGAAAAGCAATCTCGAGGGAATGGACTTTTTTGAAGCAGTAAAGCTCAAAACATCTCCGGGCTCTCAACCAAACATGATGAACGTCACAGTAGAAGTCATCGAGAAGAAAACAGGGTCTTTGGCCGCTGGACTTGGATACTCGTCGCAGGACGGCGCTATGGGCAATATAGACCTCAAAGAGCGCAATCTGCTTGGAATGGGGATCGTGGCTAATGCTAAGGCCAATCTTTCTAGCCGAAGGAGCAATTACGAAGGTTCTTTAACCTACCCATGGATAATGGATTATCCCCTTACCGGTAGTCTCAGAGGCTATAAAGCTCAGCAGTATGAAACCAGTTATTTGAGAGATAGCAATGGATTTAGCGCTCATTTGTCGTATCCGCTCTACGGCTTGTGGACAATGAGCACAGGTTTTGCCCGCGATTCAAGCAAGCTATCGGGATTCGAACAGATATTCGCCCGGTCGATCGTAGCCTACTATGCTCAGTACAATACAAGGGCGGAGAGGTTCCTCAATATTAGTGAAAATTCACTGTCGATGAACATAGGAAGGGACACAAGAAACAACTCGGTCATTCCCACGGCAGGATCCAAGGTGACGATAGGGACCAGATTGTCTGGATTTGGCGGAGATGTAGCTTTCTCAAGTTATTATACGGAGGCCATCTATTATCAGTCTCTCTTCTGGAGAGCCATTCTTAAGCTTCGCGCTAACGGGTCAATGTTGATGGAGTCCGGTTCGGACCCTATCCCATTTGATAGAAGAATTCTGCTCGGAGGAATTCAAAGCATAAGGGGCTACAAGCAGGGTGAAATTGGGCCTCGTGATAGATATGGAACTGTGATAGGTGGCGATAGAGCGCTCTTTTCGAATGTTGAATGCCTGTTCCCTTTGATTGACAGGCTAAAACTCAATGGAGTGACTTTTTTTGATATCGGCAATTCCTGGAATGTGTCTCAGGGGCCTTTCATGAGTGATGTTAAGGCAGGTGTGGGTGTTGGAATCAGATGGGTGTCTCCAATGGGGCCACTCAGGATCGAATACGGCTGGAAAGTCAATCCGGATAGGGGAGAAGAGCCCGGAGCTTTTGCTTTTGCCATGGGGCAATTGTTCTAATAAGGGCTTATCAAAATTTGCTTAATGTGGCGCTCCAGACAGTCAAGAATGGAAAAACTCGCCAGGATGTCACTGCTTGGTTGCAATTTCTGATGTTCATTGATATTAATTCCACCCGAAAGTTGGGGTTTTCCTCCCGCCCATGTAAATATTACGGGTAAATATATTTTTGGTTCCGTTCAACTTGTTTATACAAAAGTTTACTGCATCGAAAGGAGCTTCTATCATGTCAAAATCCTTCACTCTGGCGCTTGCTGCGCTTTTTTTGGGTTTTACCTTTTTTTCAGGCGTTGTTCAGGCTGAATCTTTAACAGTTGCCTTCGTTGACTTTCAGAAACTGGAAACCAAGTCAAAAAAAGCTCAGGATCTCCAGAAAAAACTCACAGACATGAGTAATGTGAAGAGAAACGATCTGGAGAAAAAGAAGAACGAACTGGTCAATCTTCAGGAACAACTCCAAAAGCAGGGGCCTATGCTGAAAGAGGAAACCCGTAACGATAAAATCAAGGAACTAGGCGTAAAAGAAATGGAGCTCAAGCTTGCCCAGAAAGCCGCCGAAAGTGATCTGCAAAATGAGTTCAGGGCCGCGCAGGAATTGATGATGAGAGATATAAACAAGATAATCTCAGAAGTAAGAGCCCAGAAGAATTTGACCATGGTATTGAACTCAATGGCTATCCTCTCCGCTGATGACGCCTATGACATTACTGATGAAATTATAAGGCTTTACGATGGTGGCGCTGCGGGTAAACCTGCTGCGGAAAAGCCCAAGCAAACTGGCCCGGCGCAACCAGCGGCTCCGGCCAAACCTAAAGCCCCGGCTGCCAGGTAAAGGAGAGCCTTTAATTCGAGCATGATTTCCCTTTCTCTGGAACAAATAGCCGAGATTATCAACCGGGATGCATCCCAATGTCCGGGCCCCCAGATTTCAGGGGTTCGGCCACTGGAATTTGCTCAGCGCTCCGACCTGACCTACGTTGAGAATGATCGATTCTTTTCCAGGCTTGCGGCTAGCGGGGCTGGAGCTGTAATCATTGGAGCCGGGTTGCCTGATCCCGGTATCCCGTTCATTCGATCCAAGACGCCGGAAGCCGATTTTGCTCGATTGACCGAGGTTTTCTACAAGCCCAAGCAGGCAACGACCGGCGTTTCAGAACTGGCCTTAGTCTCCCCTTCAGCAGTAGTTGCAGATTCAGTTTCAATTGGACCCTATTCGATAGTGGGTGACCGGTGTTTCATCGGTGACAATGTTCAAATTGGCGCAGGGGTTGTCATCGGTGAGGATTGTTCAATAGGTGATGAAACTGTCATTCATCCAAATGTTACTCTCTATCACCAAATTTCAATAGGTCGAAGAGTGATCATACATGCCGGGTCAGTTCTCGGAGCTGACGGCTTTGGATACGCTCAGGGCTTCGATGATAACGGGACTCCTGTAATCATCAAGAAATATCATAGTGGCTCCGTTGTCATAGAAGACGATGTGGAAATTGGCGCCTTATGCGCTGTGGATCGGGCATTGGCAGGGGTTACCAGAATAGGTCGTTCGGCCAAGATTGATAACCTCGTCCAGATTGCCCACAATGTCTCTGTGGGAGCAGGGACTGTTTTGGCTTCTCAAGTTGGAATAGCGGGAAGTTCGTCGATTGGGAAGTTCTGCATGGCTGGCGGTCAGGCCGGAATAAGGGATCACGTCAAGGTTGGAGACGGTGTTGTCCTGGCCACAAGAGTTGGTGTCTACAGGGATGTTCCGGACGGGGCTATTATGGCTGGTTCAGTTCCTGCCATGCCCCATAAGCTGTTCCTGAGGGTTCAGACGGCCATGAAAAAGCTCCCGGAGCTGCTAGATCGAATAAGAAAGCTCGAAAGACTGATCGAAAAAGATTCTAAGGACAAAACATGATTCATCCTACAGCCGTAATCCATCCTGGAGCCCTGCTTGCTGATAACGTCACTATAGGCGCCTATTCTGTAATCGGTGGAAATGTGTCGATCTCTTCTGGATGCGAAATCGGCCCTCATGTCGTCATTGAGGGGCATACAAAGATAGGCTCCGGTGTCAGAATATCCCAGTTTGCATCTATTGGGGCTCCGCCTCAAGATCTTTCATACCGGGGGGAAGAAACCACGGTGGTAATAGGGGATCGGGTCAACATCAGGGAATATGTCACGGTTCATCGAGGCACTTTTAAAGGTCGCAAGACGACAATTATTGGGGATGATTGCTATTTAATGGCATATTGCCACGTGGCTCACGACTGCATTCTCGGCAAGGGTGTCATCATGGCCAATTCAGCCCATCTTGGCGGACATATTGAGATTGGCGATCGAGCCATACTGGGCGGGATTGTTGCGGTGCATCAGTTTGTAAGAGTTGGAGAGTATGCGCTGGTTGGTGGAGTTTCCGGAGTCGCCAAGGATGTGCCTCCATACACATTAGCCAGTGGAGCCCGGATTTACGTTTATGGACTAAATGAAGTCGGATTACGAAGGAACGGATTCCCTTCCAGTACCATCAGAGCCCTCAAACTGGCCTTTAAACTGGCCTTCAGGTCTTCCTTGAAAGTTGATGAAGCTGTGAAAAAAATCAGGTCAGAAATGTCGGAAACGCCTGAAGCCATAAAGTTTGCCGACTTTCTGGCTAGTTCCAGGAGAGGCACGGCCAGAGTGTCTCTAAGTAAACACGCTTTTCGGGTTTCTTGAGCATGCAGACCTTAGGCTTGGTAGCGGGATCGGGTGACTTGCCTGTCCATGTTGGGAGAGAGGCCCAGGACAGGGGCTTTTTGGTTGTGGCGATCGCATTCGAAGGTTTTACTAGTCCAAAGATCGAAAATTCGGTGTCCAGAGTCTGCTGGCTGAAACTCGGACAGGTGGGTAAAGCCATAGAGGCGCTTAAAACCAATGGCGTGAGTCGCGTGGTCATGGCAGGGAAAATAGAAAAAAGCAATCTTCTTGATTTGTTGCGTCTTCGCCCGGACAGGAGGGCCCTCAAGATAATAAGATCATTGAAGGACTGGAGAGACGACACTATCCTGGAAGCGATTGCTTTGGAGTTGAATAGCGAGGGACTGACCATTGAGGAAATCACAGGATGGGCTCCAAAACTCATGGCCCCGCTCGGGCTTCTATCCAGACGAAAACCCACGCCGGAACAATTAAGGGATATTATATTCGGAAGAAAAATGGCCCAGGGCATTGGGGCGCTTGACATCGGCCAAACCGTTGTCGTTAGGAAAACATCTGTGATTGCTGTTGAGGCTATCGAAGGCACGGACCGGGTCATCCGACGTTCCGCCGAATTGGCTTCGGGATGCGTGGTGGTCAAGATGGCCAAACCAGATCAGGATATGAGATTTGATGTTCCCGGAGTTGGCCCATCTACGATAGAGAGCATGATCGAGGCAAAAGCCGCTGCTTTGGCGGTTGAGGCTTATAAAACTCTTTTACCTAAAAAAGAAGAGATGCTTGAGTTGGCAAATTCCAAGGGTATTGTAGTGATCGGAATTCCGTCAAATGGAGATGTCAATACGGAATTTTGCGGTTGAATAAGTCCCGGAGATTAGTAGCCTCCCGTTTCCCATGCCAAAAGAGACTTCTGGTCTTTCTCTCTAAATGATTCATCTACAAAATCTGTTAGTCAACATTCAGAATCTATTACCATGTTCCTAATGATTGACCAGACTTCATGCGAATTGATTTGTTTTTGGCACGATGTCTGATGATTGAATGGTAATCGTTAATTCGTGTGAGCAGCTTTTTATTATGTGTTTTGGCCATTGCTTGATCGTGTTCGGAATTTTATGTTAATTTGGAAGTTGAAGGAGTTGAGGCGATGAAACCCTATCCAGTGATGATGAACCTGCAAAACAAACAAGTCGTCGTAGTTGGCGGAGGCAGGGTGGCCTACAGGAAAACGATCGGATTGTTGGATAGCGGGGCAAATGTAGCCATCATATCGCCGGAGTTGGTGGAAGAACTTCAGGATCTTCACAACGAATCAAAAATTTCATGGGTTCCGGCACGCTTTTCACCGGATCAGTTAGATAGGTTTGAGCCTATAACCCTTGTTTTTGGGGCAACAGACATTAGAGATGTAAATGTCAGTCTTAGCAATGAGGCCATGCGCAGAAGGATTCCGTGCAACATAGCCGATGTTCCGGATCTGTGCACTTTTATTGTTCCAGCGGTTATTGCACAAGGTGATTTGATAATCTCGGTTAGCACCGGAGGAGCCTCGCCCGCCTTGGCCCGTAGAATCAGGGAAGATTTGGAAAAGAAATTCGGACCCGAATATGCCACGATGACCAAACTCATGGGAGAACTCAGAAAACAGATCGTTCGTAATGGCAGCGACTCAGAAGCCAACAAGAAGGTTTTCATGGAAATTGTTGATTCCAGATTGTTACCGGCTCTGCGGAAAAATGATCTGGATGAGGCAGCGATGATACTATCAGAAATTATCCCTAATGAAGTTGATGCGATCAAAGCCATTCTTTCAGGGAGTAACATTGAGTAGGGTGAGGAAAAGTTGGATCTGATCTTTTTTAAGAGCGCTGTAGGGCTATATCTAGTATCATCACTGAGTTTTCTGTTTTTTTTGCTCAGGTCATCTTCTCCAACATCCCCTGTTGGTGTTTGGACGGCCTTGGCAGGTTTTGCGTCTCACAGCCTTTCTATTTTGCACAGAGCTTTCTTTTCAGGTTTTTTCCCTCTGGCAACTGCCTTTGACGCATTGTCTTTTTTTGCCTGGCTAATAACTGCAATGTTCCTGGTCATGCAGTATCGTCATGCCAGCCCATTTTTCGGGGCCATGGCCACCCCTATGGCGGCGGTTCTGATGATTGTGGGGGCGACCCTCTCATACCAGGTAAAGGAGCCACTGGTTCCAGTCTTTCATAGCTGGTGGCTGCCCATTCATGTGACCTTCGCCCTGGCCGGAAATTCTGTATTTGGAATAATGGCTCTTGCCGGTTCCATGTACGTAGTTCAGGAAAGATTCATCAAAAGAAAAAAACTGGGGCGTATTCACAAATTACTCCCGTCGCTGGAAGTTCTTGACATGATTAACAGAAGGGGACTTCCGGTAGGCTTTTTTTTTATGACGGTCGGAATTGTTTCAGGGGCATTGTGGGCCGGGAGCGCGTGGGGATTTTACTGGAGCTGGGATCCCAAAGAAACCTGGAGTCTGATTACCTGGTTTGCATATGCTGCGATGGTTCATCAAAGACTCGTGCTGGGCTGGAGGGGCAAGAAGGCCGCAATAATGGCAATGATCGGATTCGTTCTTGTCATGTTTACATTTGTTGGAGTGAGTATTTTGTTCGCGGGGCATCACTCATTTCGTAACCCGGTACTGGGGACACGTGCTCTATGAGTTCAGGACTGGCAGTCATAGGCCTTAATCATAAGACGGCCCCAGTGGAGGTTCGCGAGAAGGTAACTTTCTCATCTAACAGGGACGGGTCTTTAACCAGATCAATACTGGCCTTGCATGGTGTTCGTGAGGCCATCATTCTGTCCACCTGCAACAGATCTGAGGTGATAGTCCAATGCGACCCTGTTGAGGAAATCGTTCACCACATTCTCAAAGCTGTAGCAGATTTGAACGGAGTCAACCATCAGTCCCTTGTCAAACATTCTTATGTAAAGATCGGTTCAGAGGCTGTCAGACACGTTTTTAGGGTTGCGTCCAGTCTGGACTCAATGATCTTGGGTGAACCCCAGATTTTGGGCCAGGTCAAGGAGAGTTTCAAGAGAGATTCAGAAGCGGACACAATTGGCCCAACGCTCAGCAGACTCATGCACAGGGCTTTTTTTACCGCAAAGAAAGTTCGAAATGAAACTGGAATTGGTCTTGCCGCTGTTTCAGTGGCCTATGCGGCCGTTGAACTGGCAAAGAAGATTCTGGGCGATCTTAACGAAAAATCGGTATTGCTCATCGGCGCGGGCGAGATGGCGGAACTGACGGCTCGACATTTGATTGGCCAAGTCATGCGTCCGATTTGTGTTGCCAACAGGACTTTTGAGAATGCCTGTAGACTTGCTGATGAATTCGGCGGTGAGGCTTTGCGTGTAGAGCAGCTTTCTGACGCCCTGGCTCAGGCTGACATAATAATATCGTCTACAGGCGCCTGCGAACCGGTGATCAAGGCAGTCGATGTAAAAAATGTGATGAAGACCAGAAAATACAGGCCAATGTTTTTGATAGACATAGCAGTGCCAAGGGATATCGAACCATCGGTAAACGAACTGGACGGAGTTTATCTCTATAACATTGACGACCTGCAGGCGGTGGTAAGCGAAAACCTTGGCGAGAGGATGAATGAAGCTCTTAAGGCCGAGGAAATAGTTGATGAAGAAGTCTCCAAATTCATGGATTGGACGAAGACTCTGGATATGTCACCGACTATTGTGGCTCTCAGGGAAAAGCTTGAAGGCATAAGGTCCGGTGAAATTGCCAGAATGAATGGTAAGCTCTCAAGACTGGAAGAGGGGCAGCGTGAACTTCTTGAGATAATTACCAAATCCATAATCAATAAAATAGCTCATGATCCAATTTCTTTTTTGAAGAAAACTAAATCGACAGTCCGCAGGGATGTAAACACCGACATTGTTCAAAGGGTGTTCAATCTGCACGGATTCTCGATCTCAAGGGACGACTTGGAAGAAGACCTAGAAAATGAAGCTGACAATAGGAACTAGAGGCAGCGCACTAGCGCTCTGGCAGGCTAGACATGTCGCATCCAGGATCGCTGATGCCAACCCCGGGATCGTTATCGACATCCTGATCATCAAGACTCAGGGTGACAAGATTCTTGATGCGCCTTTGTCAAAAATTGGTGGAAAGGGCCTTTTCACGAAAGAAATTGAGGACGCTCTACTTGAAGGCGTAGTCGATTTGGCGGTTCATTCGATGAAAGATGTGCCCACGGAGTTGCCGGAAGGTTTGCATGTCAAAGCTATTCTGGAGCGGGAAGATTCGCGCGACGTCTTTATATCCAAGGACGGCAGGCATCTGGAGCAGCTCGCCAAGGGGGCTTTGATAGGAACCTCCAGTTTGAGACGGAGGGCTTTTATTCTGAGCAGGTATCCGGGACTGGAGATTGTTTCGATCAGAGGAAATGTTGATACGCGCATAAAGAAAATAGTAACAGAGAATCTTGATGGAATAATGCTTGCGGCAGCAGGCGTCATTCGAATGGGATTTTCTCATAAAGTCACTGAGTTTTTACCCTTGGACTTCATGATTCCTGCTATCGGTCAAGGGGCGATAGGAATTGAAACCCGAATCGATGATGACTATACCAACCGCATAATCCGACAACTGAATCATGAATCTACTGAATTGTGCGTCAATGTCGAAAGAGCGTTTTTAAGCAGGATGGGGGGAGGTTGCCAGGTTCCTATGGCTGCTCACTGTGAATGGAAAAACGGGGTTGTATCGGTCGAGGCGGCAGTGGCTCATCCGGACGGGGAGCCGATATTGAGGCAAACCTACCGTGGAAACGACACTAGCGCACAGACAGGGATCGAGTTGGCGGATCGCCTGATCAGGCTGGGAGCGGATGAAATCCTCAAAGAAGTCTTGGGATCCACTTGGGAACCAGGTTGTTTAAATTAATTATTACTCTGAAGAACGGAAATATTTATGTCACCGGACAGAACCAAAGCTGACAAAATAAATGGATTCGGCACGGTATATTTAGTTGGATCCGGGCCAGGGGATCCTGGGCTTATCACGGTTAAGGCCCTCGAAAAAATCCGTCAGGCCGACGCCATAATCTACGATTATCTTGCAGGTCAGGAATTTGTTAAAGAGGCTCGTCCAGACGCCGAACTCATATATGTAGGCAAAACCGGGAAAGAGCACACCCTTGAACAGATAGACATAAATAAACTCCTGGTACAAAAAGCTACTCAGCACAAATGCGTGGTCAGGCTCAAGGGAGGCGATCCATACGTTTTTGGTCGCGGGGCTGAGGAAGCTGAGGAGTTGGTTGAGGCCGGGATTCCCTTCGAAATTGTGCCGGGCGTTACCAGCGCCATAGCAGCTCCTGCCTATGCAGGGATTCCAGTCACTCACAGAAAACATGCTTCAATGGTCACATTCGTGACTGGCCACGAAAACCCGAACAAGGATCAATCCTCCATAGATTGGAGTAACCTTGCAAAAAGTTCTGGATCTCTTGTCTTCCTGATGGGAGTCAAGAATCTTGAAATGATAACCTCATCCTTGATAGGCAACGGAATGAATCCGGATACTCCTGCTGCCTTGGTCAGGTGGGGAACCACCCCGGATCAGTCTTCATTTCTTAGCTCTGTGGCGGAAATAGCTACAGAGGCGGTGTCCCGGAAATTTAAAGCTCCAGCCGTATTGATTGTAGGAGCGGTTGCTTCGTTGAAGCCACGTCTTGACTGGTATGAAAAGAAGCCATTGTTTGGCAAACGGGTATTGATAACGAGAAGTAGGGAACAGTCAAAAAAAATGGCAGAGAGAATTCTTGGACAGGGAGGAAAGCCAATACTGTTTCCAACCATTCAGATACAGGACCCGGATGATTTTTCCTCTCTTGATCTCGCAATATCCAACATCGTGAAATATGATTGGGTTGTTTTTACATCAGTGAACGGAGTGGAAGGTTTCTTCAGGCGTTTTTTTTACAAGGATCGTGACATCAGAGAATTGGCAGGACCAAGATTTGGAGCTATTGGACCGATAACCGCCCAGGCGATAAGGACTCATGGCATAAAGGTCGAGTTATTGGGAGAACAGTTCGTGGCCGAGGGGGTTCTTGAAGCACTAAACAAAGAGGACGTCGAAGGTAGGCGCTTTCTTATTCCGAGAGCTGAAAAGGCCAGAAACATACTCCCGGACGGTATAGTCAAAAGGGGAGGATCAGTAGACCTTGTAACGGTTTACCGAACAGTTCCCCCCGAGAGTTCGGATGTGGGATCAATCAGGCTTGCCCTCGAAAAGGCGGATGTAGATGTCATCACTTTCACCTCATCCTCTACCGTGACCCATTTTGCAGAGTTAATCGGAGAATCGGATTTATCAGGCCTTCTCAAGGGAAAGATTATCGCTTCAATAGGTCCTGTAACTTCACAGACAATAAGGGATTTTGGGGTTCAGCCAACACTCGAAGCTCGAGAGTACACCATCGATGGGCTCCTGAAAGCCATTGAATCCCATTTCAAGGGAAACTAGCGTTGCCCAGATTAGACAGAGGGAAAATCTGTTTCTGACAGTCTCTTTCCCGCCAGTCTTTATCACGCTGACATGACGTTTACTTTGAAGTCAATATGGGAGGCTATCATAATGGCCTCCCCTTCAAGACCCATAATTCCGGGAACCTGCAGCCGATCCCTCTGTCCATCATTAAAAGCGGACTTTGTTGACACTACCATACGCGTGTGGTACAGACTGTGCCGGTTTTGCAAAGAGCGCCATTTCTCTCTAGATTCGTTGATTGCCGGCTTTGTCGGGTAATTAGTTCAGACAATCTGACTATTAGTCAGAACAGGAGATAAGTTCAGACCATGTTTGCATCATTAGCCAGGAAGCTTTTTGGAAGCAAAAATGACAGAGAGTTGAAAAAAATTGATCCTATGGTCAGGGCCATTAATGAACTTGAGGTTTCGACAAAGACTCTGACTGATCAACAGATGCTTTCAAAAACTGACGAGTTTAGAAACAGGCTGGCAAATGGAGAGACGGAGGATGACCTTCTACCGGAGGCTTTTGCCCTTGTCAGGGAAGCTTCGGTAAGAACGCTTGGAATGCGTCATTTTGACGTTCAACTCATAGGTGGAACAGTCCTTCATCAGGGCAAGATAGCCGAGATGAAAACTGGAGAGGGTAAAACTCTGGCCGCGACATTGGCAGTTTATCTTAATGCCGTGTCAGGAAAAGGTGTTCATGTAGTCACTGTAAACGATTATCTTGCCCAGCGTGACGCCGAGTGGATGAGCGCTATATATAATTTTCTGGGACTCTCTGTGGGCGTTATAGTTCATGATTTGAGCGACGAACAGCGGCGGGTTGCTTATCGGGCCGACGTAACCTATGGCACGAATAATGAGTTTGGGTTTGATTATCTGCGTGATAATATGAAGTTTTCTCTGGATGACTATGTTCAGAGGGAATTGCACTATTCAATAGTAGATGAAGTGGACAGCATTTTAATCGATGAAGCTAGAACTCCATTAATCATATCGGGGCCGACTCACGAAAATACTGATCGATATTTTAGAATCAACAGGGTCATTCCTGGTCTGCAGAAAGATGTTCATTACACGATGGATGAGAAGGCCAGGAGTGTAGCTCTGACCGAGGAGGGTATAGCCAGGGTTGAAAGATCCCTGTCAGTGACAAATCTTTATGATCCATCACAGATGGAAACCCTTCATCATGTCAATCAGGCATTGAAGGCTCACACGCTTTTCAAGAGAGATGTTGATTATATCATCAAGGATGGTCAGGTAATAATTGTAGATGAATTTACCGGAAGACTCATGCCGGGACGACGGTACTCCGACGGCCTGCACCAGGCCCTGGAAGCAAAAGAGTCTGTTAAGATCGAAAATGAAAACCAGACTTTGGCTACCATAACTTTTCAGAATTATTTCAGGATGTACGATAAATTGGCCGGTATGACAGGAACGGCGGATACTGAGGCTGCTGAATTCAAGAAAATTTACAATCTTGACGTCGTAGTCATACCCACCAACCTGCCTATGGTAAGGTGCGACAACCCCGACCTGATTTACAAAACGGAATCTGAAAAATTTGAAGCGGTTATCAATGAGATCAGGGAACTGAGCAAAAGAGGCCAGCCGGTTTTGGTGGGAACAATATCAATAGAGAAATCCGAAGAACTTGCCCATCGCCTGAAGAGACTCGGAATCCATCACAGTGTTCTGAATGCGAAAAACCATGCTCTGGAAGCCGAAATTGTGGCTCAGGCCGGAAGATACAAGGCTGTAACAATATCCACAAACATGGCTGGTCGAGGTACGGACATCATTCTCGGCGGCAATCCCAAGTTTTTGGCTAATGCACGGGTGAATAAAAACGAGAAACCTGAAGAATACACCAAGGCGCTCAGTGAATTAATTGTACTCTGTGATGAAGAACGAAATAAGGTTCTAGAGGCTGGTGGTTTGCACATTCTTGGAACGGAGAGACACGAGGCCCGGCGAATTGACAATCAGTTAAGAGGGCGCTCCGGAAGACAGGGAGATCCTGGATCAAGTCGTTTCTACTTATCTCTGGAGGACGATTTGATGCGCATATTCGGTGGTGACAGGGTAAAAATGATCATGGAGCGGGTCGGCATGGAAGAAGGGGAGCCCATAGAGCACAAATACACCACTAGGGCCATAGAAAATGCCCAGAAAAAAGTGGAAGGGCACAACTTTGAAATTCGAAAACATCTAATTGAATTTGATGATGTTATGAACAAACAGAGAGAAGTGGTCTACTCGCAGAGAAGATTCATACTGGGAGGTTCCAATCTCAAGGAAAATGTACTGGAGATGACTGAGGACATCGTAGAGGAGATGGTGGACAGGTTCATCGATGAAAAGTCACATTTCGAAGATTGGGATATCAAGGCCATGGAGGAGAACTTATGGGGGCAGTTCGGTTTGAAATTCGATTTGGCTGAACTTCCGGTCAATGAGCAAAATCGCACCGGAATCGAGGAACACATCCTTGACGCGGTGAAAGCTCAATATGATAACAGAGAACAGGAAATTACCCCGGAAGTGATGAGAGAACTCGAAAAATTCATCATGTTGCAGTCCGTCGATAATCAATGGAAAGATCATCTGTTGAGCATGGACCATCTAAAGGATGGCATCGGATTAAGAGGGTACGGACAACGTGATCCTCTCAAAGAATACCAGAAAGAGGGCTATGAACTTTTTCTCCAGATGAGTCACAGAATAAAGGCAGAATCCGTGCGTAATCTCTTCCTGGTGAAAATTGCCACTCATAATGAACTTGATGAGCTTACGACGGCAAGGGATCAGGAAATGAATACTTTGCACGAAAATCTTGCAAAAGGATCGGCAACTCCAACAACAAAAAAGCGTTCCGAGGAAAAAATTGGCAGAAACGCTCCGTGTCCCTGCGGGTCCGGCAAGAAGTACAAAAAATGCTGTGGAAAATGAATCCGGATTTGATTGCATTCAGGCGCAACTACGCCGCCTGAATGCTCTACTTGATTCTGGTGGGTTCAATTGCGTAGCAAGAATTTTAAAAATGTCAGGAAATGATGATGATTTCGTACCAAAGAAACGCTTTTGTGGAAACTGGTAAATTGTCGCTGCCCTATTGGGATGATATTAGCGGCACTATCAGGGGCTATCGAATATTTACTGCATGCAGAACTGTGAACAGCAAGTTGTTCAGATTGCAGGATCATCTCGACAGACTATACAAATCTGCAAAAGCTATTTACATGATTCCTCCGATGAATCGGAATGCGCTTGAAGATCTGCTCTCTGAACTTGTACAAAGGAATGAACCTGATGCGGGCGAATCAGATTTATTGATCGATGTAATTTTCAGTGGCGGACTCGAAGGAGCTACTATGAAGCAGTCCGGGCTCGGGGCTCACCTGTACGTTGCTGTTCAAAAGATGGTTCCCCCCACGCCGGAGGCTTACCAAAAAGGTGTAACTCTTGCAACATATTCTCATCAGAGGATGTTTCCTGGGGTGAAACTACTCAACTACCTCGGCGCCATCATGGCCCACCAGACTGTAGTTCCCCAGTATGACGCATACGATACGCTTTTTCTATGTCCCGATGACCAGGATACTATACTGGAAGGCTCCACATTCACTATATTCTTTGTAAACTCAGCCGGAGAAATAGTCACCCCACCACTGGATGGGAGAATTCTCGAAAGCGTCACTCGCAAGGTGATTTTCGAATTGTTGACTCCCCTGAAAGATTTCGGACTGAAAGAAGGCCAGATAAAGTTCAGCCAGCTAGATGATTTTTCAGAGTGTTTTCTGGCGTCAACCACCAGAAATATTCTTCCGGTCACTCGACTGGACAACCATGTTATAGGTCGTGGCAAACCTGGCCCGGTGACCCTGAAAGCCATGAAGGTTCTTCAAGACTTCGTTGATTCCTATTGATGAATAAAGTTTCTGATACTGAACGAGAAAAATAACAGGCCATCACCAATAAAGTAAATATACATTAGTTAATACGGTTGGTTACAGCTTATGGTCTTTTGTTGCGAAAGATACATTTTTTCGCTTGACAGAAGCTATGTCCGCGTCCTATTTTTATAGGAATAAATGCTAATCTTCGCGCGATTCATAGAACAAATTCAACGATTTTGATCAATCAGTTATGACCTACTCATACCAGGAGGTGTAATGGTGAGCGTTCCAACAAGTATTATGACGTGGCAGATGGTTTCAGGACCTTCATTTGACAAGGAGACCAGGAAAGTGACAGGACCCGGGGTTCTGGAAAAGAAAGAAATTCCGGTACCCGAACTCGCGGCAGGTGATGTTCTGGTGAAGATAGCGGGTTGCGGAGTCTGTCACACGGACTTGTCATATTTTTATGATGGAGTCCCGACCGTAACCAAGCCCCCCCTGACATTGGGTCATGAGATATCCGGCGAAGTAATAGCCGCTGGTTCAGGCGCAGAAGCCTGGGTTGGCAAAAAAGTCATAGTTCCGGCGGTGATGCCATGCAATTCCTGCGATATATGCGCCAAAGGTAGAGGCAATCGCTGTCTGGCGCAAAAAATGCCCGGCAATTCTTTGGGGATTTATGGTGGTTTTTCAAGTCACATTCCAGTTCCTGCTGCCGATCTATGCGTAATTGAGGATCTCAAGGGACGTCCACTGGAGAACTTTGCGGTTGTGGCCGATGCTGGAACCACTCCGTACCAGGCGGCGATCAGGGCCGAGCTGGCGCCCAATGACCCTGTTCTGATTGTGGGGATAACTGGTGGTGTAGGTGTTTACATGGCTCAGGTCGCTAAAGCGTTTGGCGCTGGTCCCATTGTTGGTATGGCCCGTCATGAGGATAAACTTAAACGCGCTCTCGAGTTGGGAGCCGACTACGTGATCAATACAAAAGGAAAAGACTTCAAGGCCATCCAGGAAGAATTCAAGGCTGTTGCCAAGCAGGCCGGAATTAAAGCTAACGTTGGATGGAAAATCTTTGAATGCACCGGTGTAGGCGCAGCTCAGGACATCGCCCTTGGTCTGTTGGGATTCATAGGAAAGCTTGTGATAGTAGGGTTCGGAATGCAAAAAAATCAGTATATGATGTCCAAGCTGATGGCCTTTGATGCTGATATAATTGGCACGTGGGGATGCTTGCCCAAATATTATCCAAAAGTGCTTGAAATGGTCCAGTCTGGACAGATCCAGATAGACCCACTGCTGGAAACCCGGCCTATGTCTACGATTCAGAAAGCTTTTGAAGACGCCCACGACGGCGGACTCACAAGACGAATCGTGTTGACTCCGGATTTCTGAGAAGAAATAAGAATCCTCTGACTTCAAAAGAAAAAGCCCCACTCGAAAATGGGGCTTTTTCTTATTATTGTTAGTCTGCGACCCGTTATTCAGGTCTTCTAGCGACCACTATCCTGTAAATATCATATACGTCATGCAATTTTATGTCGGTGAACCCGGCCCTGGTCAAATTGTCCTCAACCTCCTGACGGGTTTCATACACAGGACAGACTTCGCCTCTGGAACCGAAAAGACCCACTGTGCCCCCAGGCTTGAGGAAATCGTACATACACGAATAAATCGATGGTCTGAGTTCTGGCTTGACATGCGGAATCATGAAAGAACTAATGACCTTGTCAAAGGGAGTTTCAGGGCGGTAATCTTCAACAGAAGTTGCAAATAAACAAGTGTTGTCGAACCCTTTTTTTCTGACTTTTTGGACAGCAAGCTGGATCATGTCGGGAGAAAGATCGATTCCGACCACTTCCTTAGCTTTGACTGCCGCTACTATTGTCGCAGAAGCCGTGCCACAACCAACATCCAAAACCATGTCATCTTTTTCGATTACAAGATCTACAAGATTTTTAAGACCTTTCCTGTAGCCCGGATCCATGGACCATTGCAAATCATAGCTTTTTTTTCGAAATTTGTAATAAAGCCGAATTGCCCTTTCTGAGGGTAACAGGCTACACACGTTAGTGCCCTGTATATAAGCGGTTCTTAGTATTTTTATTATCGGTCGGAAAAGTTTTTGGAGTGGAGCGTTATCCTCACTCACCATAGTTTGACTCATTTTTTCGATACCCCCTGTTCACACAGTCGGTTTATTCAAGTTGATTAGTGTATAATATGAGGACTGAATTGGCAAGAAAAAACAGTCAAAACGAACCCCCACATGACTCTGAATCCGGGAGTCGCTTCAGACTGAGTTTTTGTTGCGTTTTCTCAATTCCCAACGAAATATACGACATAACTCCAAAGACACCGTTCTCAACAAGTTGTTCTATATTTTTTTTCTCATGTGGATCCGAGAAGTCCTGTAAAACGTAAACCTCGGGAGGAATTCCAACGGGCGGTCTACCGACGCCTACCCTGACACGAACAAAATCCTTAAACCTCATGGAGTCCGCTATTGATCTTACTCCACGGTGGCCCCCATCGCCACCACCTTTTTTGATCCTTATTTTTCCGAAGCTCAAGTCCATGTCATCATGAACTACGATTATGTTGGTCTTGTCGATGAATTTTTTCGCTGTGAATTGGGCTACTGCCTTCCCACTAAGATTCATGAATGTCAACGGCTTGAGCATGTGTATAATAAGACCATTTTCAGAGAATTCTCCATGCTCGCAGATGCCTTTGGACAGCTTCCAAGTAACGAAATTGTGTTTGGCAAGACTATCGAGGACCATGAACCCAACATTGTGCCGGTTCCTGCTATAACCAGGTCCGGGATTGCCCAATCCTACAATCAAATAGACGTGCGATCGCTTTTCAGAATTATCTGCCACAAAAGTTCCTCGGCAACAAAAAAACCTTTCATGCGCGCAAAGTTTTAACATTGTCAACAATCTTCGAACAGACAGAATCCAGGATACGCTTTTGCGTAGGAAAAATGCATGGCACATTTTCTGGCACAATGTGAGTGTCAATGCCAGGTGAAAAATGTGTCTGCTGGGCGGAGGACAAAAACAGGCGCTACACCAAAGACAAAAGAGTCCATGCCGTTTGGCGCTCAGGGAGTTTCCGAGAATCTGGCTTTGTGCCTGTAACCAATTTTTTGTCCAACAGTCGGATTGAACCTGCCCTGATGCTCCCGAAGCAACATATGGAATTTCATTGTCAGCAGGTTGATCAACATTTATAGTGGCAAGTCGAGTAACGGAGGCTCTATTCAGACGTGCTTACTCAACTTGCCAATTTTTGTATTGTTAATTGAATATGTTTCAGGAGAATTGTTTAATGTCAAATTATGAGTTTGAAGGTAAAAGTCCCCTCGTTGACTCAGACGCGTTTGTACATCCAGATGCCGTGCTGATTGGGGATGTTCGTATTGATGAGGGATGTTACATAGGGGCAGGCGCGGTTTTACGTGGAGACATCGGCTTCATTAAAGTAGGGAAGGGGTCAAATGTGCAAGAGAATTGCGTTTTGCACACTTTCCCTGATAAAGGGACCATATTGCATCCTGACACTCACATCGGTCACGCCACAATTTTGCATGGGTGTGAGATATGTTCCAATGTGCTGGTGGGGATGGGGTCAGTTGTGGCAGACGGAGTTAAAATAAACTCAAACTGTCTGATTGGAGCCAGAAGTTATATAGATTTTGATACGGAAATTCCTGAAAATAGCCTGGTTATAGGGGCCCCGGCAAAGGTTGTCAGGCCCGTGAGCCCAGCTCAGTTGGAACATTTGGCCTATGCACGATCGGTGTATCAGGACCTTGCCAGACGCTATCTGAAGAGTTTCAGGAAACTTATCTGAAACTTTTGCTTGGTGGCGCCAAGGCCATTTGACCCTTCTCATCCGGTGACCTCTCTACTCTGTTAATGACCTTGACAGGTTTCCCGTAGGGAAACATTCCGTCATTAGGCCTGCAAGTCGCGATTATGATGGCAGGCGTTGGCGTGAAACCGTTCAGGGCAGAATATTCGATGGAATTGTTACCAGAATTCTGGATAAATCCCGGAGCCATGAATGCGTGATCTTTTCGATTCGACTGTTGAGAAAGCTTTCAGGAACCTTCCGGAAGAATTTAAAGACCTTTTGCATGCTGTTGAAATAGTGGTGGAAGACTTTGCAGATGTAGATACCCTTCGATCTATGGAAATTGATTCACCATGGAATTTGCTGGGACTGTACGTCGGAGTTCCTTTAGACAAACAAAGTATCTTTTATCAAAGCCCTTTTCCAGAGAGAATATATCTTTACAAGAAGCCCATTATTCTGGCCTCGAAAAGTGGGCAAGGGCTCTATAGGACAGTGTCGAGCGTGCTGTTGCATGAGATTGGACATCACTTTGGTTTTGATGATGAAGCGCTGGAAGAAATGGAAGGACGCGGACGTTGAAACCTGCCGTATCAGAGGAGTATGAAAGACGTAAGAGGTGGCGAGAAATATTTGTCGCTGTAGCCGCTTCCATCCTCATTGGCTTGATTTTTTATTTTGAATCCGAAGTTACCAGATCTTCAGAACATATACCCTTTGGAAGCCATCTGCTTCTTTTTGCTCTGCTCACAGTGGTCACCCTGCTTCTGATTCTGGTCATTTTCTTCCTGATCAGGAATCTCTTTAAACTTGTGTTCGAGAGACGGAGAAAGGTGCTGGGCTCCAACCTGAAGACCAGGCTTACACTTGCCATGGTGGCTTTGACTCTGGTCCCGACGGTAGTCCTGTTTATTGCCAGCGCCGGTGTCCTGCACAACACAATTGAGAGTTGGTTCACAACCAAAATTGAAGATTCGTTACAATCGGCTCTCTTCATTGCTCAGGCCTTTTACCAAAACGCGTCTGAGCGGGCCATAGAGAGTGGATCCCAGATATCAAGGACCATTGCTGATAATGACTTCAATCAATCAGGCAAACTTAGAGCTTTTCTCGAGGCGCAGTCTGGTCACTGGATAAATACCCTCGGGGCAGGGGCAATTCAGTTCCACTTTCTGGATGGTTCAAAACCTGTTTCAGTGAAGTCTCCCCTTCTGAAAGAAATCGTCATTCCATCACCTAATCCGAGTTTTGCCAAGATAGGTTTTAGTGGGGAGCAGACTTCAATGATTGTAGGCCTGGACAATGGTTCGGATCTGGTCAGAGGGGTTAGTCCGCTACGTTTAAGAAACTCCCCGGAACCGATAGGCGCCGTCATAACGGACTACTACATCCCTACCTCTCTTTCAGGCAGGCTTTTCGGGATCACTTCGGCATTCGGCGATTACCAGGAAGTGAGACGCATGAAAGGTCCAATCAAGACAACTTATGTGCTCATCCTGTTGATGGTCGCACTGCTGGTAATATTTATAGGCTTCTGGTTTGGTTTGAGCATGGCGAGAGACATAACTGATCCGATACAGAATCTTGCTGAGGGGACGGCAAGGATTGCCTCAGGCGATCTCGACGTTTATCTTGAGGCCTCCGGCGAAGATGAACTTGGACAACTGGTGAACTCTTTCAATAAAATGGTCGCCGACCTACGAAAAAGTCGGGATGAATTGGTGCGAGTAAACCTGGACCTCGATAGCAGGCGCAAATACATGGAGGCAGTTCTGACAAATGTGGCCGCCGGTGTTCTGGCTCTGGATGGTGAAAACAGGGTTACAACCGCCAATGAATCGGCCACCAAGCTGCTGAAGCTCAACAAACATGGTTTGCTGGGCGAGGAACTTTTGAAGAAGTTACCCAGAGAGGCCTCAGAATCTCTAGGAAATATTCTCGTCGATCTATACCATTCATCTGATGGCGCAATCGAAAGACATTTGAAGATTTCCTTCCCTGAGAAGGTTCTTACTCTGATGTGTTTTGGGAATATACTGAAAGATGAAAATTCCAAGATGATAGGAGTGGTTCTTGTCTTTGAGGATCTCACATACCTGGTAAAAGCCCAGCGTATGGCAGCGTGGAGGGAAGTGGCTCGAAGAATAGCTCACGAAATCAAAAATCCATTGACTCCAATACAGCTAAACGCCCAAAGAGTCCGTAGGAAATACCTCGAATCGCTTGGAGCTGAGGGCGCCACGCTGGACCAGTGTACTCAATCCATAATTAATCAGGTTGAACAGTTAAAGAATATGGTGAATGAATTTTCCAGGTTTGCAAGAATGCCTACCGCAAGTCCTACTCCAGCGAACCTCAACGCTTTGATCAGGGAAGTGGGTAATCTGTATGAATCCGCGAATGACAAGATAAAATTTAATTTTGAGTTGACGGACGATTTACCGCCTATCGATCTGGATAGAGAGCAGATTAAGCGCGTAATGGTGAACCTCCTGGATAATGCGGTATCTGCCTTGGGTGAAAATGGCCTTATAAAGATTGTGACAAACTATGACCCCACTCTATCGATAGCAACCATAGAAGTCATAGACAACGGGAAGGGAATTCCCTTGCAGGATCGTGAAAGAATATTTGATCCATATTTCACAAGGAAAAAGGGTGGAACCGGGTTGGGACTCACAATTGTAAACGCCATTGTCAGCGATCACAATGGCTTCATTAGAGTCAGGGATGGAGAGGATGGGGGTGCGTCATTTGTAATAGAATTACCCGTGAAAAGACAAATCCCCTCATCAGCGGCGCTCCATGATTCTCTCCTGAATAGAAACAACAAGGCCTGAAGCCTGTTTAATCGGGGGAAAGAACCTTGGATGCCTTTTCAAGCGTTTCCAGGACTTCATACATCGTGGTCGATCGTCCAACAGACAGTTTCTCATCTACTTTGTAATGCTGTAGGCATGTTCCGCAAGAAAGGATTTCGACACCTTTTTCCGACAGGAGTGTGAGCGCTTCCACAGCCTCCTCGTCCACTGTTGTGAGCATGACCCCGGAATTGATGAAGATCATCCTCCAGGGTTTAAATGACATGTCTATCAACGTTCGCAAAAAACCGCGCATCAATTTTTCGCCTAACTCTCGATCCCCAGATCCCATAAGACATGTTCCGACATATACCACTAGTGACGATGTATCTGACTGTGGAGCGTCATCCTGTTTCGGCAGAACATCGCACGCAGGCCCCTCATCAGGTGGATTTTTAACTGCCACAATCTCATAATGGTCCGAAGATACTTCATTGGGGCTTACCTGAAAACCCTGGTTGGTCAGGAAACGACAAACATTTTCTTTGGATATAGAATTGTCTACAATCACAATCAAGGAGTCAGCAGGAGAATTATCTATTGATTTCTTGGCCAATAAGACGGGTTGTGGGCAATTCAAGCCTCTGGCGTCAATTGTAACCGTGGGTTTCATTCGGGCGCACCTCAACTAAAATGATTGTGTCAGGCAGTTTGTTCCATTTCAATTCATTTTGGTTTTTGACAGTGATAGAGTAACTCACCGACCTGAAGTTTGTTGACTCATTTGTACTCACGAAAAACATAATATGAGTTGCAGACGCCAAATGTCTCAAACTATATTAGGCGTAGAGTTGTTGTGACATATGAATCATTCAAACACAAGTCAGTCGGGACTTGCCGCAATATTTTAACGGGAGCCGGAGAAAAAGTGAAAAATATATCAATACAAGGCCTGGGCGCAATGGGAGCTGCCATAATCAGGGGACTGATCGAGTCTGGAAAAGCTCAGGCTTCACAAATCGTTGTATATGATCTTTCGACATCACGACTGAATCAGATGGTAAGTGAATTTGGTGTCAGGCCTGTTTCTGACCCGGCTGATTTGATAAACTCCGACACCGGCATACTCTTGCTTGCAGTGAAGCCTCAAAATATGGCTGAGGCTCTGGCGAGCCTGAAACGGTCAGTCAGTAGCCAGTTCATCATGATATCGATCGCTGCTGGAGTGCATTCAACTTTCTTCACTTCAATTCTGGGCGATAACATTCGTTTGATTCGGTCCATGCCAAACGCCGCTGCTATGGTCGGTAAGAGCGCCACAGCCATTTGCGCGGCTGCTATGGCCTCAGATGAGGATATGAAGGTTGCCGAAGACTTTTTTTCAGCTATCGGAGAGGTAGTCGTCGTAAACGAAAAACTCATGAATGCCGTTACAGCCCTGTCGGGCAGTGGCCCCGGTTATTTATTCACCATCATGGAGGCTCTTTGCGACGCTGGAGTACTGGCGGGTCTGAGCCGAGACGTATCCAGGAAATTGGCAGTTCAGACAGTTGTGGGGGCTGCCGCCATGGCCCTCAATCAAGAGTTGTCCTTCAGCAAGTTGAAGGATTCCATAACCTCACCTGGCGGAACAACGATTTCGGGGTTACGAGTGATGGAGCGGGCCGGTGTGAGAGGTATCCTCATGGATGCCGTCGAGGCTGCGAAGAAAAGGGCGGATGAACTCATGAATTGACAGATTGAATACCACCCCGGAGGAGCGCCCGTAAAATATAATTTGGTTGCCGTATTCAGGACTACATCGAGGTGAACATGTTCGACAAAACAATGGCTCAAGAAACGGTTTTGGATCTGCTGGATTTCGATTCCAACGATGATTTTTCTTCCTTTCTGTTAAAACTCGGGAGACCATCTCCGGTGTCGCCCATAGACTCATTTACTCTCACACTAAAAGAAACCATGACCCTGAAACTGGCTTCAATATTGCTGAATATCGGCGTTGAAAGTAGCAAGGCCTACAGTTACTCTGAAGCCGTACTGGGGAATTTTATGGCGAAAGGCTGGAATGAATTCAAGAAACTGGTCGAAGAGGGTAACCAGGAGTTGTGTTGCATGATTGAGGACAACCAGTTAGCCAGAATATTTGTCCGAGGGAAGGATGACGGTAGAGAATTCGAGGTTGGAGCAGTTAAACCTGTTCTACTGCCTACCACAAGATGCGAAATAAATGTGAATCGCTCTCTGAGGCCGGTGCTTTACAGGGCCATGAAATAGCCGGAAGCGGTTCTGGTCTGGTAGACTGCCACAAAACAACTGTCATTGCGTTCCATTGTCGTGAACTCGAAGGAAGCATGAATAAAACGAAACGCCAAACGTCACTGTTCACCCTGTAACGTAAGGAACGCCTGATGAAATCGTCACATGGGCTTGGAACACCCCTTCAAACTGATTGCCTGGAGAACCGACTGCAACTTGATGTTCACGGCCTCCTTTTTGAGCCTGTAAGTTTTGACGCTCGACATGGACCCAGTGTCCAAAGCCGACCTCAGCATTATATCTGCCGTTTTTACATCCTCTTGAAGGTTTTCGGCCATCCTCATCAACTCATTGCAACTCTTCACAATCAGTTCCTCAGAAAGAGCCTTGCCCGGCATTAATGTTAGGGCCATTATCAAACTGCAGACGATAGCAAACAAAAATTTTAAATTCATTTGAAAGTCTCCTGAAAAAGTCAAACAAACCATTTTAAATATTAAGTGATCTATAGCATAAAATATATAATAATACAATATTATAAGGAATAAATGACTTTTAGCATTAAGGAATGAACAGAAACCGGATTATAATTATATCATATTGTGAAAGTAATCATAATTAGTTATGAATAGAAGGTAGAATAGAACGAATATTAGTGCCATAATGTCATTTTTTGAAATGTGATTTCTTGAGAAATGGCTTCTTTTATGCCCCGGTATGAATCCTCTGGAGGAGATGGCCTGAGCCAGCATTTCCGAGCGCCTGATTGTTGAAATAAAGGCCGGATGAAAAATTCCCAACAAACGTTTTCCCTTTTTCAGTGCAGAACCCGATTGAAAATCAATTCCGCGAGATATCTGGGCGTCTCTTATTTTTTCAAGTTCCTGTTGAAAAATGGGAACAAAACGCATGGCCAGGAAGACCGTCATGGAAAATTCCGAGGGCGAAAGTTTTAGTAGCGCTAATGGAGTTGTGAACCACTCTATGGCAGAAGTGATAGCAGAGGGGGGGGTGGAAAACGAAAGTATCAAGGCCAGAAGGATTGCGCTTAGTAACTGAAAGGTTAATATGACGGAATGACTCAGACTGTTTTTTCCTATGGGGAGAATCACGCCGGCAATCTCGTAGTAGAAACCCGGCTCACTAAAAAAAAGATTTAGCGCAAAAGTCAACACCAGCATGGGTGAAAAACGTATGAGGCATTTTGTCCAAACATTGATTGGGACTGAGGTCAGCGAGGCCAGGGCCATTGTGAAGGTGAGGTTAAAAAAGGCCACGGTGGAAGTGTTTGAACTGAAAGCGCAGTATAGTAATGTAAAGAACGACACCATTTTAGTTCGAGCATCCAACCGGTGCATGAATGAATATCCGGGCAGGTAGTCCCCAATGGCTAACGAATGATATATCATTGTTTCAGTTCAAATCTTCTGATGCCGATAAGACAAAAATGGAGACACAGTAACAAACCGGTGTCGAAATATTATAATATATAGCTTTATCCAAGGAGACCAGTTGATGAATGAGGAAAAGAGTTTTGAACTCAGCCTGTTAAAAAAGAGTGAAACCATATATCCGGACTCTCCGGACCTAGCCATCATAGAGGCTTTTGAAAACAGGTTCACCAAACGTAATTATGTAATTGAATTTGACTGTCCGGAATTCACGAGTCTCTGCCCTATAACCGGTCAACCTGACTTTGCCAGAATACGCATCATCTACATCCCCCTCATGAAATGCCTTGAATCCAAGTCCTTGAAACTTTTCCTGGGCAGTTTCAGGAATACTGGAATGTTCCACGAGGAGATTACAAACACCATACTTGATCATATAGTAGAAAAAGTTGGACCCAAGTGGGCGCTGGTTTTGGGTATCATGAATCCTCGTGGTGGCATCTCAATACGTGTGAGCGCAGAGTACACAGACCCCGATCACCCAGCAGAACCTCCAGCCTGGGTTCACAATCTTTAAACACTGCATTTCTTGCTGGGACATGGGCATAATTCTGTTTCATAGCTAAATATGAAACAATTTACAAGCATTAGAGCCAAGTATCTTTTCTTTTTGAGATGACGTTAACGATGAACTGTCAAATTCTCTTGCATAACGTTTGTGCCCGAGTAGAGGGTAGTCGCTGCCGAATACAATATTGTTTTCTCCAACAATTTGAACCCCCACATCGTATATTCTACAGTCATAGATAAAGGGAGACGCAGCAGTGTCCAGGTATGTACGAGCTAGCAGCGGTCTTATTTCAGGCATCAAAGCATAGAAGAAAATGCCTCCACCAAAGTGAGCAAGAATGAAATCAACCTCAGGGAATTGCCCTATCATCTTCAGGAGCGCATCAAAATCAGTGTTTATCTTGCCGGGATAATGATGTCCCACAGGTTCATTGACATGAATCAAGACCGGTTTATTAAAAAATGACGCAATACTGACACATTCTCTGAGTGTGCTTAAAGCTGATTTATCCCAGCCCGTCTCGTACATCGAAAGCTCTCCTAGCCCCATGAAACCCTTCCCAAGCGTTCTTTGGGCCTCTGCCAATGCTTTTTCCGGATCGTTCAATGCAAAAGTGGCCAATGGTATTATCCTGTCAGGATACTTTGAGCTGAATTCAAAAACTGCTTCATTGTTTTCAATGAACATTTGGGGATTTTTCCACGGAAAGCCAAAAACAACTGCCTTTGAGATGGAACATTCATCCATGTAATCAATGATTTGGGAGGGGGTAGCGATTCTTGATTTCGGAGAAGAGTATAGCGCGCCGAATGCGGCGTCGGCTGTAATAAACCGTGAGCGGTCCGATGCGACCTTACTCTGGAACAGATGTATGTGGCTATCAACGATCATCATGAGGTAATCCTGAATCTGATGGCGGAAGTTCTTGTTGACATCATGGAAAGCTGTCCAAATGGTAACAGACTATTGTTTGACTTGGTCCCGAAATATATGCCATGCTTGACAACGTTATTTCAATACACAAATGTTTTATGAAATGGAACGAATAGCAGGCACGAGTTCAATCCTGATTTTTCGTCACCGGCATGATTTGCCTTTCTAGTCTATTTATGCCATTAGGCAAACAGGAAATATACTATGGCTGGAAAAGATTTTTATTCAATACTCGGGGTCCAAAAGGACGCTACTACAGATCAGATCAAGAAAGCGTACCGCAAACTAGCCCGGAAGTATCATCCGGATGTAAACCCGGGTAACAAGGAAGCGGAAGAGAAGTTTAAGGAAGTGTCCCAGGCGCACGAAGCTCTTTCAGATCCAGACAAGAGAAAGATTTACGATGAATTTGGGGAAGACGGGCTTAAAACCGGATTTGACGCTGAACAGGCCCGCCAGTACAAACAATGGCGTCAACATGGGGGATCAGGATCCAGAGGGGCGCAAGGTTTCGGCGGTTTCTACGATTCCTACTCTGATCAGGGTGACTACAAGTATTCTGGATTCGAAGATATTTTTACTGACTTGTTCGGCTCCTCCGCAGGGACTGCCCCGAAAGGGCCCCAAAAGGGAAGAGACATTGAAAGCGCTCTGGATGTGGATTTTGTTACTTCAATAAATGGAGCCACGACCAGGATAACCTTGCAAACTCACAATAGTTGCCAGCGATGTTCCGGCGTTGGTCGGATAGAGAGCCAAGGAGGACAGTTCTGTAAAACATGTAAAGGGACGGGACAGACCGGAGTCTCCCAGGGGCCGATAAGTTTTAACAGGGCATGTCCAGACTGCGGAGGAACTGGGCGCGGGGGTGAAGTTTGTCCGGATTGCCGGGGAGCCGGTGTTGTGCCAGCTACTGAAACCATTGATGTAACTATACCGGCGGGTGTGAAAGACGGCTCCAAAATAAGGTTGTCCGGAAAAGGTGAGCCCGGTAGGAACGGCGGCCCGGCCGGGGATCTTTACATCATTACTCATGTTGCTCCGCACCCCATTTTTAAAAGAGACGGCGATTCACTGAGGATTGAAGTGCCGGTGACAGTGGCTGAGGCCATGCAAGGAGCAGAGATTACGTTGGCGACACCCTCCGGACCTGTTCAACTGAAAATACCCCAAGGCACCAAATCAGGTCAAAAGATGAGGCTCAAGGGTAAAGGGGTCCCAAATCTGAAGACCAGGATTCCCGGTGACTTGTATGTTACATTGAGAGTGCAAGTGCCGGTCACCACCGACAAAGAAGCTCTTGATGCAGCCGCTCTGCTCAATCGTCACTACAAAACCGATTTGAGAAGCGACATACATTTATAAATCTCTTCGGCTCTGAAAAAAGAATACCTTGAAGCGAACCTTAACCTGTTGAAAAGGTGATGTGATGTCTGATCAATTTTACCAGAGAAATCAAATCTTAGAGATATTCGAATGTGAGGAACATTTTTTGGATCAACTTGAATCTGAAGAACTGGTCGTCTATTCAAAAATGGACTCATCAGGAAATAAATTCTATGATGTTTGTCAGTTCGAGAGAATCAGGATAATTTCCAATCTGACGCGTGAGCTGGACGTTAATCTCCCAGGTGTGGAAGTCATACTGCAAATGCGAGAGAACATGATATCCATGAGAAAACAGTTTGACGAGATACTTCACCTTCTTATACTCGAACTGAAAAACAGAGTCCCTTGATGTGTTCCAATGGCTCAGAGAATTGAATCCGATCGATCTTTGCAGGTTTATGAAAAGAATTGCCCATTTATTAATTACATTCTCTCTGCTCATGATATTCTTTGCTGTGACACCATCGCAATCGGCTCCAGTCCATTCTGAGTTGTTAAAAAAAATTGATTCTGCTTCTGACACTCAGAGAAAACTCGAATTGCTTGATGAAGCGCTTCAGGATGAGTCTATCAAAGGGGCCGCCCAATCCCACCTCTTTTTCCACAGAGGCCTACTATACAAGAATCAGAAAGATTTTTTCAGGGCCATAGAGGATTTTGATTCCTCTCTCGGTATTTTAAAAAGAAATTACCAGGCTCTAATAGAAAAAGCTGAATGTCTCATTGGTGTCGATCAGCTTGATCAAGCCACTCTGGCGCTGGACACATACCTGTTGAACATGCCCGGGGTTGCCAGGGCATACGTGTTGAAGGGATTGATATTCGAGAAGGATGGTTCTTTGATCAGGGCTGAGGATGAGTTTACCAGGGCCCTCAATTTTGATCCCTATTCCGCATTGGCCTTGGAACATCGCGCCAGGCTCTACCTGAGAGAAGGTAAGCCCAGGAAAGCTCTCGAAGACATAAAAACGTGGAGCAGGATCTCGCCCAATAATCCGGACCTTTACATTTTCAGGGCGGAAGTCCAGATAAAACTGAGGGACTTTGAATCAGCTCTTGCAGATTATGCCAGGGCTGAAACGTTGAGGCCGGATGATCTGGTCAGGAAACAGAAAACCCTGTTATATCTCAAGATCGATAAACCTGAGGCTGCATTGTCGGCGGCCAACAAGATACTGGAATCCAGACCCGAGGACCTGGAGGCTCTGATATTAGCTGCGAGGTCACAGACCCAGTCGAACAGATTCAAGTCAGCAGATGCTCTGCTGAGAAAGGCTTTGAGGATCAACCCAAATTTCTCAGAAGCCAACCTCTTCATGGGATTATTGAAAGGTAAGCAGGGAGATTATGATGAGGCATTGGAATATCTGAATCGCTCTATCGAGCTGGAACCAAAATCAGCTGAGGCCTACAAAGAGCGGGCAAGGATTTTTTTCAAACTGAGCGATTATCTACGTTCAGAGGTCGATTTGAATGCTGCCATTGAAAATGATCCATCTGACGCCGAAAGTCTTTCAATGCGTGCCATGACTTTTTATCAGAGAATGCTCTATGACGCCGCAATTCACGATCTTTCAACCGTTCTGGAAGGACTTCAGAATGACTCCAGGACACTTTATAACAGGGCCGTGTGTTACTTGAAGAGGGATGAACCTGAAACCGCCTTGGCAGACATTAACAATTTGCTCAGACAACACCCTGAACATGCTCGAGCACTGAATTTACGAGGTGTCATTCATGGAATGATGGGCATGACCAATCTGGCAGTATCTGACCTGAATGCATCCATAGCCTTGGCCCCCCTAGATCCGACGCTGTGGAACAATATCGGATTCTACAAATTTAGACTGGGAAACTATCAGGGAGCCAGGGATGATTTCATGAAAGCCCTTGAACTCGACCCGCAATTTGTGTCGGCAAGGAATAACCTTGCCCAGGCTTACGACCGGATGTCGGAACCTATGGATATCAAGAGTTATAACTCCTACGATGAGGAGAAGCCACTCAAGGCTCATTGAACATATGAAGAACACAAAATATAAATTGATACTGGCCGATCTGGATGGAACCGTTAACAGGGGGGCGTCAATTCTTCCGGGAGTTACGGAAACTTATGAAAAGCTCATTCGGAATGATGTGAAATGGATATTTCTTTCAAACAACGCCACTGTTCAGGATGTTGATTTGTGTCAAAAAATAAGGGGATGGGGCCTGGGTGTGAACCCTGATCAGGTCATTAACTCAGCCTCCGTTCTATTTTCTTATATTGAAGCGAACGCTAGAGGAACGAGATTAATGGTAGTCGGTCAGCCACGCTTGGTAGAAGGGTGCTCGAGTTCAGGGGCCCAGATTACTGATGACCCTAAATTTACCGACGCAGTCGTGGTGGCATTGGACCGGAATTTCACTTATGACAAGATGAGAAGGGCTCACAAGGCCATCCAGGCAGGCGCAGGCTTCTGGGCCACCAATCTCGACGTGACTTTTCCGGATGAAGAAAACTTTAGCCCTGGCGCCGGTAGTGTGGTGGCGTCAATTGCCACCGCAGTTGGACATCCTCCAGAGAAGGTATTCGGCAAGCCATCACCGGATATGGCGGAGATGGCCATCAAAAGGATCGGAGTGGAGCGTTCGGAGTGTCTTGTTGTTGGAGACAGGATAGATACCGATATGCTTTGCGCCAGGAATGCCGGCGTTGACTTTGCCCTGGTTCTGTCGGGGGCTACAGCGAGACATGAGCTTGACCAGACGAATTTGAAACCAGAATACGTCTTTGAGGACATTTCGGGGCTGCAGGATTTTTATTTGTAAAATTATTTTCTGGCGCCTTCCGACCAGATGAAACTTCTATATCATCTACAAATAATTTGGTGTGGAGAAGAATGGAGAACAAAAATGACGGATGTGGAAAAACTTTATGAAATGTTAAGAAAGACACAGGAGCCTAAAGGCAATTTCTTCAATAACGACAGGGCATATGTAAATCAGTTGCTCGAAGCTCTTTTGGTGAATCGCGAACGTTATGGATACATGTCATGTCCGTGTCGATTGGCATCATCGGATAGAGAAAAGGATAAGGACATAATTTGCCCGTGTGTTTACAGGGAGCCCGACATTGAGGAATATGGAAGTTGTTATTGTAGCCTGTATGTCTCAAAAGAGTGGAACGAAGGAAAAGTTCATTTCGATTACATCCCTGAACGCCGTCCAGATGAGATGTTCGGGTTTTAGGGATTAAGACATCAAGTTACTGTTTATGGGATTTGATCAAACCATTTATTCCATATAGGTTAAAAACGCCTGGAAACTGATGCTCTCCAGCCACTCCAGGCGTTTCGGGAGAAACTAGACCGAACAATATTTGAGCAATCGCTCTTCTACGTTTGCCCAGGCTAT
>CAYNZA010000009.1:39986-46886 GCA_964401595.1 uncultured Desulfomonile sp. | reverse complement strand
ATCCACCAAGGGCAACCATTATTCCCATTTGCCTCTCTTCTGTCTCTGCCCCGATGTAGACAAAAAGAGCTATGAGGATCATAAAAAAATTTCCAGAGAGAATTCCCAGGAAGAACATTCCAATTGCAAGCGCCTGGCCGATCCCGACAGCGATCTTTGTAGCCTGGTAGGGACTTAGATATAAACCCATGAATCCTCTGAGGATTCTACCTCCATCCATCGGAAATGCAGGTAACAGGTTAAAAATGGCCAGAATGAAATTCACTGCGGTCAACTCAGCCAGAAGGCCACCCTGAATAGACATGTCAGATATTGTCACACCGCTGCCAAAAATGTCAGCGATAAACCACAGGAGGAAGGCCAGGAATAGACTCGCTGCCGGTCCTGCTGCAGCTATCACTATTTCCTGGATTGGTTTTTCAGGAGTATCAGCCATGCGCGCCACTCCACCAATGGGCAGCAGGGTAATGTCTTCAACCTTGATCCCGTAATGTCTGGCTACTATGGAATGGCTCAATTCATGAAAGACTACGGATGCGAATACCAACGCCACAAAAATTACACCCTGAAGACCACCTGCCCCGATGACAGATGCCCCTACGAAATAGATCAGAATCAACAGAAGCACAAATGTGATATGTACATTTAAGGGTATGCCGAAGATAGATCCAATCTTGAAAGACCATTTCATGGTCAGCGCCTCCTGTGAAATGTGGCCAGCCTTGAAAATTGAAAAAAGATTCTCTAAATTTTGATGATGGGCTAAATTTTACCGAACTGTGAGCGCAAGCGCTACGTCTTATACCGAACCAATAACCCCAGAGTCTTAAACAAATTAAGCCACTGGCATGAATTGAAGCTATAACCGAAAATCATCATAAAAACAACATCACATTCCAAGACCGGCTTCCCATCGTATTGTGTATGCAAACCGTTATTGTGCAGGTGATGATCATTTGGCAAATCCAGTTTCACACCACCTTTGCATTATACGGACTTTTGTTGTAGTTTTTGGGACAACGAACAAATGCGAGGCTTGTCATGCTGCAAATCGGCGAAGCTCAACAGAGGGTGCTTGAAGAAATCCCTGTTTTAGGCATTGAGCGCATCCATATTTTGGAGGCCTTGGGTCGTGTTTTGGCCCAAGACGTCCCGGCGGTTCGGAATGTTCCGTCTGCCGATAATTCTGCTATGGACGGTTATTGTCTGAAACACGCTGACATTAATGGAGCAAACTCGGCAAATCCTAAACGGGTCAGAGTTATTGGTGAGTCCCCAGCAGGCAGGCCGTTCACCGGAGTGGTATCCCGGGGGGAAGCAGTCCGAATTTTTACGGGAGGAACTCTCCCCGAGGGTCCCGACACCGTCATCATGATCGAGGACACGGAAAAAGACGGTGACGACATAATTTGCCTCAATGACCCCGGATTTGGGGCTCATATAAGGCCTGAGGGCGAAGACGTCAAGGGTGGAGAGATTGTGCTTCATTGCGGAGACATAATAAGGCCGCCCGAGGTGGGGATGCTCGCCACACTTGGTCATGCCTATGTTTATGTATATCAAAGACCCATAGTGGCGATCTTGTCCACCGGTGATGAATTGGTCGATTTGGACGAGCCGTTCTCCAGAGGAAAAGTCGTTTGCTCTAACTCTTACAGCCTCGCGGCCCAGGTAATGGAGTGCGGCGCCATACCGCTTTCGCTAGGCATAGCTTCAGATTCGGCGGACGATCAGAGATCCAGGCTTTCTGGGGGATTGAGAGCTGATGTGATATTGACATCCGGGGGAGTTTCAGTTGGGAAATACGATCTGGTAAAGAGCACTCTTACCGACCTTGGAATGAAAGTAAAGTTCTGGAAAGTCGCTATGAAACCGGGGAAGCCATTGGTGTTCGGATCACTCGGCGGAAAACCGGTTTTTGGATTACCCGGCAACCCAACTTCGGCAATGATATCATTCGAGCAATTTGTCAGGCCAGCTTTACTCAGGATGATGGGCCACGTCAACCTCTTCAGGCCGTTGATTGAAGCCACTTTAGCGGAAAACATCAAGATTTCGGCAGGTCGATTGCATCTTATACGCTGCAAGCTCTTTGATAAGGATGGAGAACTTATGGCCGCCACTACCGGCACGCAGAGTTCCGGAGCTTTGAGATCAATGGTCCTGGCTGATGGCCTGATCATGCTGCCACCGGAAAAAGCCCCTTTTAAGGCCGGCGATCGCGTAAAGATTCAGTCATTACATACAAACAGTCCGTTAAGCCCTGATTCTCATTATTGAGCGTTCAATTTTTGTTGCACTGTTTTGTTTGGATATCCTGGCGTATTCATGTCACAGCAGCTTGGTCACCAGTTTTGGGTAAAACGAAACATATCAGGACAATTTTACCTCAACTGTTGGTAATTTCCTTAAGCAATTCTATGTCATCGAGCATCATACCCGCGCCACGGGCCACAGTTGTAAGGGGATCATCCGGAACAACGACCGGGACGCCTATTTCCCTGCGCACTCTTACATCAAGGTTTTTCAACAACGCTCCTCCACCGGTGAGCACTATTCCGGTGTCGATTATGTCAGCGGCTAATTCGGGAGGGCATAATTCAAGAGCGTATTTGACGTTGTTGACGATCGTGTTGACAGAATCCATTATTGAACCAGTAATTTCATTAGAGTTTATCGTAATGGTTTTAGGTATTCCGTCCATGAGGTCCCGGCCTTTAATGTCTATCTCTTCTTCATCATCATCCTGATAAGCCCTGGCCACAAGAATCTTTATCTGTTCCGCCGTACTCGGTCCAATCAACAAGCTGTAATTCTTCCTGACAAAATTGAGGATGTCCATATCGAGTTTGTCGCCGGCTATCTTTGTCGAACTACTGTAGACGACTCCTGTGAGGGATATGATTGCCACTTCAGTAGTACCACCGCCTATATCGACGATCATGTTGCTCATTGGTTCGGTCACGGGCAGTCCTGCGCCCATGGCCGCAGCCATTGCCTCTTCCACGACGTAAACATCCCTGGCCCCAGCATTCAGCGTGGCGTCCCTGACTGCCCTTCTTTCAACGGGTGTGACGCCGGATGGCACAGAGATTATGACCCTGGGGCGAACAAAAGACTTTCGGTTGTGAACCTTCTGAATAAAATGTCTCAGCATCAGACTGGCTATTTCGAAATTTGCTATGACCCCTTCCCTCAGGGGTCTGTAAACCTCGATTGAACCAGGAACCCGGCCGACCATTTTTTTTGCGTCATCTCCAACCCAGATTTCAGACGTCTTCCGATCTCTCTTTCGAATGGCGACCACGGATGGCTCATCAAGAACAATACCGTGACCCCTGGCAAAAACCAGCGTGTTGGCTGTTCCCAAGTCTATAGCCAGATCTTTGGAAACCTTGGAAGCTAGAAAATCAAAAAGCATTACAATACCTTCACGTCAATCAATTGCCGGAACGCAAACACAAAAATATTTCACACTATCCTGTATGGACGCCTGGAGCTAAACTCAGGAAGGTCGATGCTGGATCTTATATATTAAACCTAGGGAATCCTTTATTTCAAATTTTTATATAGCCGACTGCCCTTTTTTACATCTTTACTTCAATGATGGAATTCCTCTTGAGCGAATCGATCCATTCTTTCATCCGGGATTTGATCTGATCCGTTCTCATGATCGCCATAACTTTTCCTCTCACCTTTTTGTATTCTGTCTCCTCTTCCGCTGAGAGAATACCTGTAGGCTTGGAACCTTTCGAGCCTTCAGATGGATTCAAATTGGCCGGTTCAGGGGCCTCATGATTTTCAGTGTCTTTCTGGGCCCGGGATTTTTGTTGGGAAAGTCTCTTATCTTTCTCCTCCTGCCATCTTTTTTCAAGGGCTTTACGGGTCTTCTCAGGAATCGCTACACTTTTCAGCTGCCTTCCTTGAGCGTCATCCATATAAAACAACAGAATTGCCTGTGGTGACTGAAGAGGAGGAGTGAGGTCACCGGGTTTCATACGTTGCACCATTTTTTGCAAGGCAGGCACCATGTCCTGGTAGTTCATGAATCCAAGATCGCCGCCGCCTTTTGCCAAAGGATCCTGTGAATACTTCTTGGCAAGCTGGGCAAAGTCTGCTCCCGTCTGAGCCTCCTTATATATCTGTTTGGCCGTTTCCATTGCCTTGGCGATGTCCTTGCTTTTTTTATCGGAGGGCATTTTCAGCGTGATCTGACGCAAACGGATCTTGCCACCGGTGTAAATGTCTTCATGAGTCGGTATATTCGGTTTATCCTGTTCAGGTTGCTGGACAGGAGCATTCATTGTTTCAAGCAGTTTTTTGTATTGATCCTCTATTTCATCCTTATGACTCTTAAAAAACTTTTGAGCGTCTTCTTCGGTAATCGGCGATTTACGAGTCACCTCTGATTCGATGAGCTTGGTGAGCTTGAACTGCTTCATCATAACTTTTCGGTAATCGCTATAAGTCAGGCCGTTCGCGGCCAGGAAAATCGTAAACTGTTCCTGGCTTAGATTGTTTCTTTTTTTTATGGATTCGAGAGCAGCGTCTACCGCCTTTTCATCCAGATTCACTCCTTTTTTGGCAGCATCCTGTTCCAGAAGGTGAATCACTACCAACTCGTCAAGTATCTCTCTCTCGGTCGGCCACTTTCCCGGAGGAACGACACCCAATGGCAGATTCATCAGGCTGCGCATAAATGGCTGCTTTGCCTTTTTGACGTCAGATTCCAATATCACATCAGAATTAACTATTGCGGCTATACGATCAGAATAGGTTTCGGCGCTGGAATTTTCCTGCCCTGCAACAACTGTGATCAAGGCCAGTAAAATAAACAAGTATTTTGTAATTTTACTTTCCAAGGGTGTATCAATCATACTTTGACCGCCTATCAAATTTTTGCTGACGCAAGTCACTCACTAGGTACTGCCAATCAACTTGTAGTTTAGATATGGAATTTTTTCAACCTCTCCTTATAACAAACCTTTTTTCAGGCGAGTTTTTCGTGGAATGACCCGTTGGCCCACCCTCGGAATCCATAATGTCCTTGAGCCGACCAAGAATCTTGAAGCAAACTTCTATTCTTTGGTCTATTTCATCATTGGTCAGCTTGTATCCGAATCGATCCCCCGGAATTAAACGCATTCTCGGATCATCCTGAACAAACTGTATGAAACGCGCCGGATCTATCTTTGGCTCGGGAGCAAAACTGAACATCAGTTCACGTGGAGCGTAATCGAGCTTAAACAAACAGAGTGCCTTCATCTGGAATCTTATTCTCATGAGAGAAATAAGTTGGACCACCTCGAGAGGCTGTTTCCCGTATAGATCGATTATTTCATCTTCTGTCTCATCTATGTCGTTTTGATTCGATGCTTTGGATAACTTTTTGTACAGGTTCATTCGCTGTTTAGGGTCGGGCACATAGTCATCCGGAATCAGGGCCTCAATTTTCAGATGAATCTCAGGGTCAATCTTGTCTTCCTGTGGTTCGCCTTTCATCTCACGAACGGCGTCCTCCAGCAGATCAAGGTACATTTCGTATCCTACCTGCCCTACGTGACCGGACTGAGATGTCCCTAGAATGTTGCCGGCGCCCCTGATTTCCATGTCTCTCATGGCCACCCTGAAACCTTGACCAAGCTCGGTATGTTCCTGAATTACCGCCAGCCTTTTGACTGCGTCCGCAGTCATGAGTGTTTCCGGAGGTGTTAAAAGATAGGCGTATGCCCTCACATGAGATCGTCCTACTCGGCCCTTTAACTGGTATAAATCAGCCAAACCCAGGGTATCAGCCCTTTCGATGACAATGGTGTTTGCTCTAGGAATATCAAGTCCGGATTCAATAATACTCGTACATACCAGGGTGTTCAGGTTGCCTGCAATGAAATCTAGCATTACCTGTTCAAGCTCGCCATCAGCCATCTGACCATGAGCCACGCCGATACGCGCTTCAGGAACCAGACGTTGTAACGACGCCGCTCTCTGGTAAATTGTCTGAACCCTGTTATGAAGATAAAATACTTGCCCACCCCGCCCCAACTCTCTGCCTATGGCTTCTTTTACGGCTTCATCCGACTGACGCAGGACATGGGTTCTGATCGATCGACGGTTTGTGGGTGGCGTTTCTATGATAGAGAGGTCCCTTATACCGGAGAGGGAAAGATTCAGTGTTCTGGGAATCGGTGTGGCAGTTAACGTTAAAACATCTATATGCGCCCTGAACTTTTTTATCCGCTCCTTGTGGGCTACTCCAAATCGCTGTTCTTCATCAAGGACAAGAAGCCCCAGGTCCTTAAAATGTACATCTTTCTGCAATAGTCGGTGAGTGCCTACAACAAGATCGATTTTCCCGGCGGCGAGTTTTTCTACTATTTCTTTTTGCTCTGCGGCGTTCCGAAATCGTGACAACGCCTCAACAACTATCGGGTAACCCTTGAATCGCTTGCAGAATGTCTCGTAATGCTGTTGGGCCAACACGGTTGTAGGCACGAGCACGGCCGCCTGTTTGCCATCCATCACGACCCTGAAAGCTGCCCGGATGGCAACCTCCGTCTTTCCATAACCAACGTCTCCACAAACAAGCCTGTCCATGGGACGATCGGAATCAAGAGATTCCATCACATCCTGAATAGCCTTGGCTTGGTCGGCGGTCTCTTCAAATTCGAAAGAGGCTTCGAATGCTGCAAAATCATCGTCAATTCGACCGTAAGGCGGCCTAACCGCTGTTTGGCGCTTGGCGTAAATCTCCAGGAGATCCTTTGCCATCTCCTTTATGGATTTCTTGATTCGAGCCTTGGTCTTCTCCCAGCCTTTACCCCCCAACCGGTCTATCCTTGGCGCAATGTCCGATCCGGAAACATATTTCTGAATGCTTTGCAGTCTTTCAACAGGATGATA
>CAYNZA010000009.1:0-39886 GCA_964401595.1 uncultured Desulfomonile sp. | reverse complement strand
GATTCCAGAGCATTTTTGTAGCCTTGCTCTATTTCTTCCCAAGTCTCTTCGAGGACCCTGCTCATTGACTCGGTGTCAGGCAAAATCAGGGTTGCGTCTGGTGGAAAATATGAAGTCAGGGACTCCAAAGTCTCAAAAAAGTATGAGAGATAATTTTCTGCTCCTGGAAAACGTGTCCTAAGTTTGAGATCATCCATCAAACCCTGACGGACCCTCTTTTCTACTCCGTGATGCTCACAGGCGCCGACAAAGCGCTCCAGGCCCTTTTCCACCGTAGACTCTTGTATTATGAACGTGTGGACCGGACTGATGATAATTTCCTGAACAGAATCTTTTGACCGCTGACTGACAGGATCAAAAAATCTTATTGATTCTACGGTGTCTCCTGACTGTTCTATTCTGACCGGGTTGAAGTATAATGGTGAAAAAAGATCTATGATGTATCCACGGACAGAGAAATCCCCAACATCCTCCACTAACGGCCCCCTCCTGAAGCCTGCATCGGTCAATGCTTCGAGGATGTATTCCCGTTCGAGTTCCTGACCTACTCGCAGATTTAAAAGGGTGGACCCAAAAGATTTGCGAGGAACCATCCTGCGTAACAATGAGTCCAGAGAGATCGTCAGCACCCTTGGTTTTATACCGTCGGCAAGACTGTAAAGAGCGGCTGCACGATTAATCCATACCTCTGATTCAAAAGAGGCGAAAGAATACGGTTGAGTCAGTGTGGATGGATAATGGCAAATTCTTGTGTCAATAGTTGATTCTGAGGTTTCGTTCAGCCCCAGGAAAAATCTGATGTCACGAGCGCTTACTGCTGCAGAGTCCGAATCTAGCTCTATTTTTACAATCGTAGGCGCTCCTCTCTTGACAGCAGAAGCGAGAAGATACGAATCTAGGGACCCTTTCATTCCGTAGACTGCGCCCGGCTGTTTGGCGGAGGATATAAACCGGATTATTTCTTCCAAATTTGGCTCTGACATTTTTTGGTTAATTCCCCAGGGTAATAATAGCGACTGCAAATTCTGTAGCGTATCATAGATCAGCGCCCTGGAAAAGTCCGGCCATGCTCTAATCTCCGCTATCACTGACCATGCAAACTACATCCCGACGCCCTGCAGAAATTTGACTCCATGCTGAAAAGCCTATCATATTCAATTTAGCCAATTTTTGATTGATCAATGTCGTTGGCATTGACTTAAACCATTATATCGGCTATCCATTTATGCTGTTTCAAATAATTGGTTAGACATTGTTCGATGAGATAGCACGAGGTGACGCTGTGGCCGAAAAGAAGGTCAGTAGAAAAGAGTTGTTAAACGAACCAGATGAATTCATAAGCACTACAAGTCGGGTCATAACTTATGCTAGAGAAAACCCCAATCTGTTGATTTCCTGCATCGTCGTATCAGTTTTAGCGGTGGTGATTGGCTTGGGCGTTTATGCCTACCAGTCAAAAAAAGAAACTCGTGGCCATGAGTTATTTCAGGTGGCGTCGAGAAACTATGAGAGAGAATCAGCTTCTACTGACAAGCCAAATAAAGAAACGCTGGAGAAATTGCTTACCGAATTTGATTCGATCGCCAAGGACTACAACGGTTATGTCAGTGGTGACCTTTCCCTGCTATACAGTGGACACGTGAGCTTTAAAACCGGGGACTATGAAAGTGCATTAGAGCGCTACACCAAAACACTTAACACATCTTTGGCCAAACACGGTTTTGGACCGTTAATTCAGTACAACATGGGCCAAACACTTTTCGCCCTCAAAAATTACGACAAAGCCCTCGCTCTATTTGATCAGTTTTCTCGCGACACAACATCACCGTACAGGCGAGAGGCTCATGTGAAAATGGCAAAAATTTATGAAGCCTTGGGAAAGAACAAGGAAGCAGTTCAGGCATACAGGCAGTACTTGAAGATTTTTCCTGAGGCTCCTGACGCAGACTTCGTAAAGGCACGCATAGCGCAACTGTCTGTGGTCTCTTAGATTTATGTAGGACGGGGCTTAGAGCTACGTTGAATGATTACTTCCATTTCCGATACCCACACACGGAATGCGCTGATTTTATAATCCAGACTGTAGTAACCCTCTTCAGCCTGCGTCTCGGCATGAAAGGCGTTTAGTCCCAGCAAATTGTCAAGTATGAATCGAACCTCAACAAATTCGAGATCGTCTTCAAAAGTGATTCTAAATATGTTGCCGGCGTGAAGAAAAGGCATCGATTCCATGTTTTTGACTCTTGATATTTTTCCCCTGATTTATTCTGGAAGACTCTGAAGCATGAGCTTGTCTGTCATCACGATCAGCAAAAACAACGAACAGGCACAACCTTTTTTATAATATATAATGAGCGAATAGTAGTCATGAGAAAAAATTATGTTTGTTACTTTATATTGGTCATGTGCATTTCAATCCTGACGAGTGGTTGCGCTTCCTTAATGGATGCAAATTTCAAAACCAAGGACGGAAAAGAGAGCGCTTTCAAAGGAACACCCAATAAATACGAGATTCCCCGGGATCCCACTTTCCGGGAATAACGGTTCCGTAGACAACAAAAAAGGTGAGCGTGTTTCACTGTCTCACCTTGTTACCTGACCCTTTCAGATTTATGCCGCTGCCAAGTCGGAGTGCAGATAGCTACCTTTCAATTTCTGCAATGCAGCTCTTTCAATTTGCCTGGCCCTTTCACGCGTGACGCCGAAGTGCTCGCCGAGATCCTTCAGAGTTTCAGGCTGTTCAGAAAGTATCCTTTTGTGGATTATGTGCCTCTCCCTTGGATTCAAAGATTCCAATGCCTTATCGGCCCACTCCTTCAGGTTCAATTGGTCCTGCATTGCGACTAATGCATTTTCCTGATTTATGGAATCGTCGCGCAGCGTGTCGGCGAATGTGTCTCTCGAGCTATCACCCAAGGAATCATCGAGGGACAGGTCTCTACACTTGAGTCGCGACCACATATCCACTACTTCATCTTCAGTCACATTTATTTTGTCAGCCAACTGACTGACGTTATCAAAATGATCGTCTGAATCCACAGCGTCAGGTAAATCTCCTATTCTGTAAAACAGCTTTCTTTGGGCTTGTGTGGTGCCCATCTTCACCATAGACCATGATTTAATAATGTGGTTTTGAATGTATGCCTTGATCCACCAAACCGCATAAGATATTAATCTGTAGCCCTTATCAGGGTCGAAACGTTCTACCGCCTTTATCAAACCCAGGTTACCCTCCTGGATCAGATCCATAATTTTCACACCGTAATTCTTGTAACCCAAGGCCACTTTAATAACAAATCGAAGGTTGGAGGTTACTAATTCATTGAGCAGTTCTGAATCCCCGGTCTCTTTGTATTTTAGAGCCAGTTCGTTTTCGCGCTCTCGAGATAGTATGGGGTAATGGTCTATCTCTGCGAGATATACTTTCAATCCGTCTGCTTCTGTCCAAAAATCCATATCAACCTCCCGACAAATTTTATCGGCAACAATTAAGATGCCAAAAGGACGAAAAGGTTTCATCAGAAAGCAAATAAAAAAGCCCGAGGAAAACCACGGGCTCCGTTCTTAAGAATTTTTCATTGTGACTCAATGGCCCCAGACCTTGTCAGCGCCATAACTGAGAGTCAAACGAGGCAATCAATTGCAATCACATCCGGGTGACTCAGCCTGCTCTTCTTCCTCCAGCTCTTCTTCTTCAGACCCCTCTTCAAATTCTTTGAGGCCCTTCGCCAAATCTTCCAGTCGCTTGTCCACCAGATAATTTACAGTTCCCTCCGGGTAGCTCCCTGAATCGTCCTTTTCACCGGCAGCGATACCCATAACTACTTCAATTCCCTGATCGACGGTCTCAACAGCCCAAATGTGGAAACTACCTTCCTTGACAGCATTTATGACTTCCTGAGCCAAGGCTAGATCGCCTATGTTCGAGCGTGGAATCATGACTCCCTGGGCGCCGGTGAGTCCTTTTGCCTTGCAAACCTTGAAAAAGCCTTCGATCTTGTGGTTGACCCCACCTATGGCCTGAACTTCGCCATGCTGGTTGACACTTCCAGTTACCGCCGTGCCCTGATCTATAGAAACTCCTGCCAGAGAACTCATCAACGCATACAGTTCGGTGGAAGACGCTGAATCTCCATCTACTCCTGAGTAGGATTGTTCGAAAGTTATGCTGGCCGTCAGGTTCAGCGGTTTGTTTTGAGCAAATCTGTCCCTGAGAAAGCCTGTAAGAATGAGCACTCCTTTGTCATAACTGGAACCCGAAAGTTCGGCCTCTTTTTCTATGCTAATGATCCCGGATTTCCCCATGCTGGTCTTTACCGTGATCCTGGAAGGCCTGCCGAAAGAAAACTCAGGCAGGGAATAGACGCTGAGACCATTGATCTGCCCAACTTTAGACCCTTGCGTGTCAATAATTATGATGCCCTCTTCTATGTACTCTTGCACCTTGTCTTCGTACATACTGACACGCTCTATCCTGTCACGATTAGCCTGTTCGACATCTGCTGCGCTGATAACCTCCAAACCGGCCTTGCGCGCCACGTGATCTGCTTCCCTGACAAGATCGGCAATTCTTTCAAACTGCGCCGTTATTTTCTTTTTTCTTCCTGCCCATCGTACGGCGAGCTTGGCCACCGCCTCCACTGCGCTGGAATCAGCCGGTAACATCCCCTCGTCTTGAATGATACGTGCAAGAAAACCTACAAGCTTTTGCACATTCATGTCGTTATTAGACATTGTCGAATCAAAATCGGCCTTTATCTTGAATATTTTCCTGAAATCTTCATCATACCAGTGCAACAAATCGTATATCTCTGGGTCTCCGATCATTATCACTTTGAGGTCAATGGGGATGTTTTGAGGCTTCAGCGCGGAATTGAATATGAAACTGAATGGCTCGGTCTGGATCTCGGTAACATGATTTCTGAGACTTCTCTTGAGCGTTTGCCAACCTCCCGGCTCCATCAGCAGGTCTCTGGAGTTAATTACAAGATATCCTCCATTTGCCTTAAGCAGACTTCCAGCCTTTATGTGTCGGTAATCGGAATACCACACGCCTTGCTGATCGATTACACGCTCTATGGTTCCGAACAGATTTCTGAAAGTAGGGGTAGTTTCGATTACCACAGGAGGTTTGGCGGTTTCAGAATTATCGACAAGGACATTAACCTCATAATTTCTCAGTTGAGACGGGTCCGGAGGAAGTAAGACAGGTGTCCCGGCGGCTTCCTGGCCCGGAGCTGTAACCAGTCTGGGACGAAATCTTTCCAAGTGTAGCATGATGTCTATTTCTATCTCGTCCAGGTAGGTTTTTGCGGAATCCTCCTGACGCTGTTCCCTGATTGGAGTCAGTAAATCCTTGAGGAGAGGCTCCACCCATTCCTTACCCAGTTTTTCAAGGTCTTCCTGAATTGTTTTGTCGATATCACGAGCAGCCTTGAAAATTTTTTCCATTTCCTGAGACAGATCTTTGTACGTGTTTTTCAACTTGGTAAGTTCATCAGCCGAGAATTTGCCCTCTTCAACCAATGCTTCAAGTTGCTCAATCTTCATGGGATTGCCCACGATCACTGGGGCAAGGTCAGGACGGGTAAACGGCCCGACTTGCACTTGGACCATCATGAAGTTTTGAGCTGTGACCTTGGATTCAAAATTCTTGAATAAGGCTTTTTGTGCGCCCATGTGACGATTCACAATTTCATTGCGCGCTGCCTGAAATTCTTCACTTTCAAAAATAGCAGGAATTTTCTTCTTCAAAGAATTGATGAGATCAGAAATCTGATTTCTGAAAATTAATCCCTGGCCCGCCGGTAACGTAATGAGCCTAGGTTGGTCAACATTCTTAAAATTGTGGACGTAACATTGATCCGCTGGAATAGGCCCCCCTAAGTTGAATTCATCGAGAAGCCTCGTGACTGTGACTGTCCTTCCAGTTCCGTTTATACCGGATGCAAAAATGTTGTAACCGTGGCTTCTCATTGCCAGTCCACGGTCAATGGCCTTGACGGCTCGTTCCTGTCCGATTATTTCCGATTGCGCCGATACCGTAGCCGTCGTTCCGCTGATCAGACCTTCAGGGGGCCCAGACCAACTAAGCTCCTGCCAACTAAGTTCGAATTTGTCTTTTAAATTAGTCATTATTGTGCGTCCTATATATTGGATATCCAGAAAAAGTTTTCTATAACTCGAAATTTGGCTTCAACATTGGATTATTCTAGTTAAACATGATCATTGGGCCGGATTTCCAAAAAGCTCTGCGTCCACCAACTCGACCAGGATGTGCTCTACCAGTAGTTGTGTTTCCTGAACTCTGGGAGTGACAGCGCCGTATATTGACATGTAAAAATCGCATTTTTCTTTCATTGGCCCGTCAGGCGGACCTCCCAGGCCGATGGTGGTCAATCCCATGGATTTGGCCGTCTCAAGCCCGCGAATCACGTTCACACTTGAACCGGACGTGCTTATGCCCAACGCAACATCGCCTGCATTTCCCAGAGCCCTTATCTGTTTTTCAAATATTTCCACAAAATCGTAATCATTCCCTATAGCAGTCAAAATGGATGTGTCTGTAGTCAGAGCTATGGCGGCAAGAGGCGGTCTCTCGATGAGGTAACGATTAACAAATTCCGCTGCAAGGTGCTGGGAATCGCCGGCAGAACCGCCATTGCCGAATATCATTAATTTGGCGCCTTTTCTTAACGAAGCGGCAATAGCCAGGACAGCTTGTTCGAGAATAGCTGACTGGTCTTCAAGAAATCTTCTTTTAACCCTTATGCTCTCCTCAAAAATATGTTCTATTCTTTCTTTCAAGTTAGCGACCACCCGTGAATTGAATATTATAACTTCTGTCTCATTGCATAAACATCATTTATCACAATAAGCGCTTAATATGAATCTATTATTGATCTAACATCATGCCTCCCGCGACTTGTTGGTTTTGTTCAACCCTATGTAGTAAATTTTTTTGACTAATTTCATTAAAAGGGGTGGATTTGAAGCCCAACTGCCTGTTAAATTGTCCGTCGCTTTCGCAAAAATAGCTTCTTGACAGAAAGCGTCTTGATAAGGTCTAACTTATTATTTCGGGTTCGTGTCCTGATGAGCTTTTTAAACCAACCGGACTTGATGATCGTCCACTGTTCCAAAAACATGGTATCTTCCACGAGGCCAAATATTTTTGGGGCAGGCATTTCCGTCAGTCTAACTGAGGCCCGATTGATACTCTATCTCAGAGGTCTTTTATGAATTTTTCAAAACTGGATGTTGTTGATTACTTCGACAATGCAAAAGTGACATGCGGGCTTATAATGGAACTGGAGGATAATCGTCTCAAGCTCCTTAATGACCTTGGCAAGGATGTGAAAATATCCGCTAACAGAGCTCTGACATGTGGCCGTGACAAGCTGTTCACAGAGAAATCCACCCGAACCGAACTTGTTTCGAGACTAAAAGAGATTAACGCCATCAGAGAATCCATAAAGGCTCAGATCGATCTTAAAGAGTTGTGGGAAGTGATTGGTCAGGAGGAGTTTCAGTTTACCATTCACGATTTGGCGGACTTGGTCTTCGGTTCAAATAATGATGTGAATTCCGAATCTGCGTTGTTGAGGGCTATATTTGAGGATAAGACCTATTTCAAATCGAAACCTGGCGCCATAGAGGTAATGAGCCCTGAACAGGTCGAGCAGGAAATCAGCAGAAGACTGAAGGAACTGGAACGTAAAAGGACTGTTGCTAGCTATGCCGAATTTCTGAACAGGGTCAGGGATTCGTTAGCTGTAAATGCCGACGAAGTGCCGAAAAGTCTCGTTCACACGCTCGAGAGCGCTGCATATCTGGGGAGCGAATGGAATACTGTCAAAAAGGTTAAAGACATCTTTAATCAGGCTGGACTCAATGGAACATGGGATCCTTTTCGGGTTCTGGTGGCCCTTGGAGTCTGGTCGCTGGATGAAAATGTCCGACTAAAGGCTGAAGCTGTTCCTGTTGACTTCCCTCCTGAGATCATTTCAGAGGCCGAGCGCGCAGCCGGCAGGCCAATGCCCGGAGATATCGAAATCATTTATGAACACGGGGTGGTATCCATCGATTCCTCTCACACCAGGGACGTTGATGACGCCATTTCTCTTGACTATGAAGGTGATGACATCCTTGTGGGAGTTCATATTACGGACGCTTCCCATTTCGTGGATAAAGATTCAGAATTGGAAAAAGACATTCGGCAGAGAGCAACATCCATTTATTTTCCGGATCGCCTGATCCCCATGATGCCGCCTGTTCTCTCAGAATCCAGCGCCAGCCTTACTCATTGTGAAATGAGGCCGGCCATTAGTGTGGTCACCAGATTTGGACAAGACCTGAAAATCAAAAGTTATGAAATCCACAAATCTATCGTAAAAGTCGGTGAAGCGCTCACCTATGGAGAAGTTGACGAGCGGGTGACAGTTCCGGGTTCTAAAGAAGCCAGATTACTGCAGGTGGCAATGTCATTGCGGGACCAGAGGCTGGCCGCCGGAGCTCTCATATTCAGGGATCCTGAGTTATCGGTGCATGTGGACTCGACGGGTACTATAGAAGTTTCTGTCAGGGATAGGGAAAATCCATCCCAGATTCTTGTTTCGGAATTCATGATAATGGCTAACAGCCTGTTTGCACATTTTCTTAAAGAGCGTAACATCCCTGCAATTTATCGTAGCCAGCCACCGCCGCTTGAACATGTCCAACTCGACGAACAATATGACCCTGTGGCCTCGTACAGGAGCAAAAAGGTGCTGGCGCGCGGCACACTTGGCTTGAATCCCGAGCCTCATTCCTCGCTGGGACTGCCCCTCTACATTACAGCTACGTCTCCTCTCCGGCGTTACACTGACTTGCTCATGCAAAGGCAGATAAAAGCCGCTCTCAACGCTCAGACACCCCCATTGGATTATGAACAGCTCGATCTCATACTGTCAGAAATATCCTACCGGTTGGACAGGGCGGCTATTTTAGAAAGAGAAAGGCTGCGTTATTATTTTCTGAAATACCTTTCCCAGATGAAAGATGAAGACTTTGAGTTAGTTGTTCTTCACAGATTCCCAAGGTTTTATTTGGCGCAAATAACAAAATATGGCTTTAACGCAGCTTTATTGACAGGATCAGGCAATAGCCTCTCCCCTTATGACAAAGTGATAGGCCGAATAGAGAAAGTTAATCCTCGCGCCGATCGTTTGACAATGACGCTGGTGCGACGACTTTAGCCCGAAAATAAGGCCTGCGCCTCATATGAACTCTTGACTGAACTATAGTGTTCGTTGTTGAACGGTCAGCGACCAGAATTGAAATAAACGCGACGAGGGCGCCCGAATTTATGTCTGAGAACAAAATCTTGTACTCGTCTATGTCTGCTTTCGAGACCAGACTGTTGGATGCGCTGGCCAAACGATCCAAAAACAGCCTGTCTTCGGAAGGTCTCATATCAGCAGCCGTCCTGGCGCCACTTTTCGAAAAAGATGGCGCTCCCCACGTACTTCTCACAAAGCGATCGGATCAGGTGGAACACCACCGTGGGGAAATTTCTTTTCCGGGAGGGAAGTTAGACCCTACCGACCATAATGAGGAACATTGCGCGCTTAGAGAGACCTCTGAAGAAGTGGGCATAAAAATACAGGATATTAGGGTACTGGGACGTCTAGATGACTTTTACACTGTGGCCACTAAATATCACGTGTCTCCTTTCGTAGGCGTCATACCCTACCCTTATGAATTCAGGACCAGTCAACGTGAAATAGCCGGCCTGCTTGCCGTTCCTCTTGAGGTTTTTTTTGATCCGGCACGACGTTCCGAGGATATTTGGATTTTCAGAGGAGAACCTGTTGAGGTTGTCTCCTACCGGTGGAACGGACACAACATATGGGGAGCCACGGCTCGAATATTAAAACACATGGTTGAGTTGGTAGATCGGCAAAAATGACTTACACCGACCGGTCAATAATCTTTATTACAAAATTGGCGCAGATCCCCACTCTTGGGTCAGTGGACTACACTACCGCGTCTGTCCTGATTTGCGAACTTTTGTTCAATTCTGTAGAAGGAGCAAGATTATGCGGAATTTGGAAAATTACCCTGATGATTTCAGGCAATGTATCGAATTTCATGGTCATATATGTCCAGGGCTTGCTATTGGTTACGCCGCGGTCAAAGCCGCAAGAAATGTTCTGCAACTGACATCGTCAGAGGACGAAGAAATTGTGGCAATAGTTGAAAATGATTCATGCGCTGTTGACGCCGTTCAAAAACTTTTAGGATGTACTTTCGGCAAAGGCAATCTTGTTTTCAGGGATTGGGGCAAACAGGTTTACACGTTCTTTGACAGAAACTCAGGTAAAGCGGTTCGTGTAGCTCTCAAGGGGGAAATGCCCTTTCGATCCGGGATGAAAGGAATTCGTCAGAAAATTGACTCAGGAAATGCAACTCAGGAAGAAATTCAAGAGTTCAAGGAAATGAGGAATAGGTCTATTGATATGTTAATAACCTCCGATCCGGTAAGAATTTTTGAAATCAAGGAAATAGACGTTCCTGCCCCACCTGAAGCTTCAATCGTCGAAACCAGGGCATGCTCCGTTTGTGGTGAACATACCATGCTTAGCCGGATGGTAAAAAGAGGCAATGATCTCATCTGCAAACAATGTGAAAGTGAGATAAATTAGACCCTTTTCAGGACGAAACTGTCCGTGCCGTCAATTCGTGGCTGACGAATCCGGAACAAGGCGAATCAAAATGAAAATATCCGAGAATTTGTACATTTACCTATGGTCTAACCCGCGGGAAAATAACTGTAACACCATTGCCATAGACGGAAAAGTTCCGCTGCTGATAGATCCGGGACTCGGCAAGCATCTCAATCTACTATTCCAGAAAATGACCCAGGACGGTCTTGATTCAGGCAAACTCAAACTCGTTGTCTGCACTCACGGACATCCCGATCATCTTGAAGCCGCGTTTGCCCTCAAAAAATCAGGCCTGAAACTCGCCATGTCCCAAGAAGAAGAACGATACATCCTGACTGCGGGCGCGTCCTGGTACGCGGCTCAGGGGAAAAAACTGCCGGACCTCGATCTTGATTTCTACTTGAAAGATGGCGCCCTGACCTTGGGAAAACTCGCTTTCGAAATAATTATGTCTCCGGGTCACAGTCCTGGAGGTATTTCCATCTACTGGCCCAAGCACAAGATCCTCTTCACAGGTGATACTGTATTCATGAAAAGCGTTGGAAGGGTGGACCTTCCAGGCGGAAATGCAAAGCTGCTTAAAAAGAGTGTTGACGAGTTGGCTAAACTCAAGGTGGAACTCCTCATACCGGGACATGGACCGGCGGTTCAAGGTTCATCCAATGTTAAAGCCAATTTTGACTTAATCAAAAAAATGCTGATCAATGTTAATTGAGGATGTTCAAATTTTCGGCGCCATGCATAAATTTTTACACAGGCCAGACATTAGTAATATCCATGTGTTACAAGTTTATGGTGCGATTTGTTCAAATTTTTGAACAAATATGAGCCTGGCAGATATAGCAATAAAAATGCCACTACACACGGCTCCAGATCATAATATATTGTTATTACTAGCTATAACAGTATTATTTTTCATCGGGACACAAAGTGGCATGCCCATTGCATACTCTTATTGCCAAGAAAAGAATCTTTTCCTCCTACGCCAACTGCAGAGTCAGTTGGTTTTTTTTTAGGTATCAAAGAGGCTTTCAAAATAGAATGCGATCAGGCTTAAAAAGGCCCTTATTCAAGATTTTATTTCTTGTCTGGCTGACTCTTTTTCAGGGCGCCAGCCTGGTTGGCCCGGCCACAGCGGAAACAAAGAACGGCGGCTCTCCCAAGTCTCTTCTGATAATTCCTTTCACCATTACTTCCTCTGATCAATCGGTAGAACTTGTATCCTTTGTGGATCATGCCAATAAAACTCTCAAAGATGCGACTGAAGGGCTTGGGGCTGATTACAGTATTCAGACTGCGCGTGACCTGAACTCAGGGGGGGGAGTCGGTCCATCAATTTCCATGGAATCTCAGGCAATCGAATTAGCGGCCCAGAGAGGTTTCGACCTGGCCATATTCGGATTTGTTGGGCGGGAAGAAAACCAGTTCCGTTTCAGGGGCTACATGTGGGCCAAGTCAGCGGAAAGATCTGTTGTGACCACAGACATTCGGGTGGAGAATATTCATGCTTTGCCCGGCATACTGCAGACTTTTTTGGGCGCAGTAGCCAGACGGTTACAGGGAACAGCCAAGCTCCCCTTTTATAGAGGCGAAAATCAGGGGGTGGGATCTTTTCAGTCCCATGGAAGGGCTTCGACTCTTGTAAGCGTTCCAAAAAACACCGGTCCCTGGCGCAGCCCGGAGATGCCCTTGGCCATCTCATCAATCGATATAGGTGACCTTGATGGTGATGGTAAAAATGAAACAGTGTTCGTAGATGAAGCAGGAATAACAATATCGAGGTTTGAAACAGGCGGCCTACGAGCTTTAACCCGATATGCGCAACTACCGGCGTTTTATATTTCCGCGGAAATTCAGGATCTTGATGGAGACGGTGTCGCTGAATTGATACTATGTTATCAGTTGCCTCATGGCTTGGAATCCAGCATTCTAACCTACAGGAATATGAACCTTTCGGTTTTGAAACGTTTCCCGAATGTCCTTCTAAAAACCGCGCTTGAGCCTACTGTCGATAGTAAGCCTGTCCTGTTGGGACAGCGAACCGATGTCGAAGACATGTTTTCCGGCGCCATGATCCGCTACAGCCTTGAAAACGGCGTGCCAGAGGAGGCAGGGACTGTCCGGCTGCCGGCCGGAACTTTCATATTAAGCTACGCTTCCGGCCATGTGGGTGAAAAACAGGATTTCATCAGGTTGATACTCAGTCAGGACCAGCGCCTCATGGCTTTTGATGAAGAAAACAGACTACTTGGCGTCAAGCAGGATAGAATGTACGGAGTTGGCAAACGTCTGAGGCTCTCCACCAGATCCGGGGCAAAAAATGTAATATTCCCGGGAAGAATTTTGATCTCCAAAGCCGGAGGAGCTTCTTTTAACGAATTACTACTTATAAAACAGGTAGATTCAGGAAGTTTGGTGGAAGCATTGAGCTGGGACGGCGCGAGGTTCGTGGACAAATGGAAAACAGTTACCAGCCCAGGCATCATATCTGACTTCCTGATACGGGACTTCAAGAATGAGGGTGAAAATTCCCTGGTCCTTATACTGGTTAACCCCCTGCTCTTCCCCAATCTCTCCGGCTTCAAAAGTGTAGTCTACGCATATGATATGCTTCCTTGAAGAGTGACACTCACACCCCCCGGCATTTCATCCCCCTTGAATTCAACAGCCTCGCTGATTCGATAGGATTCGGAAGTCTCAGTGGAATAGTCTTGTTAAAATGAAAAAGCCTGCGTCCGAAAACGCAGGCTTAGTACCCCAAACTGTAGAGCCGTTAAAGCTTATTACACAATATAGGGAACCAGCAACAGGGCGACCATGTTAACAACCTTGATGACAGGGTTGAGGGCGGGACCTGCTGTATCCTTGTATGGGTCACCAACGGTGTCGCCGGTAACGGCCGCCTTGTGAGCGTCGCTACCTTTGCCGCCATGATTACCCTCTTCAATATACTTTTTGGCGTTATCCCAGGTTGCTCCACCGGTGGTCATTGCGATGGCGAGGAACACGCCGACGACTATACTGCCGATCAGCATTCCACCAAGGGCTTCTTTACCGAGAACAAAGGCAACTACCAACGGAATCACGACGGGCAGCAATGAAGGAATTACCATTTCCTTCTGAGCCGCAGCCGTAACCAGGTCCACGCACTTTCCGTATTCGGCCTTTACGCCGGGGAGACCTTCCTTGAGGCCCGGAATTTCACGGAACTGTCTGCGGACTTCGTCAACTATTGAACCGGCTGCCTTACCAACCGCCAACATACAGAGAGCGGCGAAGAAGTAAGGAATGATTCCGCCCACGAGCAATCCGACGAGGATTTTGGGATCGGAGAGGTCAAAACTGATGGCCTGCTTGGACACTTCCTCTATCGCCCTTGTGTATTCAGCGAAAAGAACCAGAGCGGCCAGAGCGGCTGAACCAATGGCATAACCCTTTGTGACGGCCTTGGTGGTGTTACCAACGGCATCCAACGGGTCGGTTCTGTCACGGACATCCTGGGGCAGTTCGGCCATTTCGGCTATACCACCGGCATTGTCGGTGATGGGGCCGTAGGAGTCGATGGCCACAACGATACCGGTCATGGAGAGCATGGAGACAACGACGACTGCGATGCCATACAGACCGGTTCCAGGGCTTCCGGAGAAACCGCCGCCCAGGCTGTAGCCAAGCAGAATGGAGCCGGCCAGGACCAGTACGGGGAGAACCGTCGAGATCATGCTGATGGCAAGACCGGCGATGATGTTGGTTCCGTGACCGGTGGTGCTTGCTTGTGCAACGTATTTCACCGGACCATACATGCCTGTGAAATATTCAGTGATGACGACGATCAGGCCCGTGGTCAACAATCCGATGACCGCCAGCCAGAACACGCCCATGGAACTGATTGAGTAACCGATAGCTCCTTTAACTTCCAGAGGCATGCCCAGAGGAAGCTTGTCTGCTACGAAATAGAAAGCAATGGCTGCCAAGATGCCGGAAACTGCCATACCACGATACAGGGCGCCCATGATGTAGAGCGTTTTTTCATCAGCGGTTCTGCTCAGTTTTACGGCGAAAGTTCCGATGATGGATGCGATGATGGCCACACCACCGATCAGGAGCGGCATGAAGAAAGCTGCAGATCCGGGGCCGTAAATTGTAGAGCCCAGCAACATTGCTGCCACGATTGTGACTGTGTAGGTTTCATAAAGGTCAGCGGCCATACCGGCGCAGTCACCAACATTATCACCAACGTTGTCGGCGATAACACCAGCATTGCGGGGGTCGTCTTCAGGAAGGTCAGCCTCAACCTTACCAATAAGGTCGGCGCCAACGTCAGCGGCCTTCGTGTAAATACCTCCACCCACACGAGCAAACACGCTCATGAGTGAACTTCCGAAGCCCAGACCGACAAGTGCGCTGAAAACCTTGTGTGGGTCAGGATCCCTGGCTAACATGTAAAAACCGGCAACACCCAACAAAGCCAAACCGGTAACAACGATTCCTGTGACCGATCCACCTTTGAATGCCACATCCATGGCGTCGGGTAGACTCTTGCTTGCGGCTGCGGCAACACGGACGTTCGCATTGACTGATACTTTCATGCCAAGAAAACCGGCAACACCGGATCCGATGAGTCCAACGAGGAAGCCAATAGCCGGCATTACTCCCAACGTCAGAAACAATACGACCGTCAATATCGCCGCGATGATTGCCACCACTTTATACTGACGAGTCAGGTATGCCATCGAACCTTCAGCAACGTAGCTCGATATCTCGCGCATACGTTCGTTTCCTGCGTCCTGCTTAAAAACCCAACCTGCAGTAATCAAGCTGTAAGCTACACCTAGGCCACCACAGATTAGGGCGGCATAAATAACCCAGTCCATCCACCTACCTCCTTGATTGAATAACAGAATTCTAGATTGGAAAACGCTTGTTTATCCTCTACGATTATATAGATTTGCCATTATGTCAAGGACAAAGAATATCCGGCAGGAACAGAGAAAAGCCCCCAAATATCGCTTTTTACATGATTAGCAAAAACTGGCTAACATTAAGATATCAATTGATAAACAGCCAGTTCTTTCTGTTTTCCTTTAAGGAACACACGACGGGGCTCAGAGAATTTATACGGTATTTTCAATTCCTTATAGGTCGTCTCACTAATTAAGATGTCGCTTCCCATTTCTTTGTTAAGGTCCTGAATTCTCGAAGCTACATTCACAGTATCACCCACCATGGCGTAGGAAATTTTGTGCTTGCTCCCTATTATTCCCGCAAGCACCGGGCCTGTATGGGCGCCTATTCCGTGTTTGAGAGGTTCTTGCCCTCGACCTTCTCTCCTGATGTTTAACGCGTTCAAGCGCGCTCTCATGGCCAGCGCAGCCTTCACAGCCTTGTCTCCGTGTTCCGGCTCGTCGTTGGGCGCTCCGAATACAGCCTCAATTTCATCACCCACATACTGTAAAACTACACCACCATTCTCTATGATCGCAGTGGTCATTTCGTCAAAGTATTCATTGATGGATTCTACAACAGACTGTGGTGAGTTCTTCTCAGCCATTGGAGTAAAACCCCTTAGATCAGAAAAGAGTATTGTCACGGTTCTGAGTTCTCCACCCGTCCTGGAATCGGCCGCCATGATTTCGGAAGCAATTTCCGGTGAAGTGCATAAATTGAAAGATTCCCGTAACTTTTCCCTTTCACGAAGTCCTTTGACCATTTCGTTGACTCGATCGCCCAAATAGCCGATCTCGTCGTTGCTTACTACCGAAACCTGCCCGGTATAATCTCCGGAACGGACCTTCTCCGTGACCTCCATTATCCGCTTGGTCGGCTCGGAAATAGTTTTGGCGAAAAGCAGGGCCAACCAGAACCCATACACCGCCACAAACCCCGTCAGAATCATGGAAAAGACCCTTACGTTGCGTAAAATCTGCTCAGCGGCGAGCCCGGAACCGGCAAACGATGCGTTCGCGCCGATCATCATCGTAATCTGGAAAATGGGGAGCAGGCATGTTGCAACATACATGATCATCAATCGGTGTCTGGTCTCTAAAACTACGGCCCGGCAACTATCCCTGAGCCCACCTTTCGGGAACAACCTCGGAATTACGTCCCCCCGAATGGAATGTTCCAGTATCACCAAAGCGAGCAAACTGATCATCAATCCCTTGCTGAAATCAAAAATCACGTAGATCAACATGTTGCTCAGAGAAATACTCTCCCTGAAACTCAACACCACCGGAAAAGCTATTGATGGCGCCAGCCACGCGAAGAGATTCATCAAACCGGCATAGTACGGAATATTGATGACACGGCATCGGGCTTGGAACATAAGGTCCGGATCGATTTTGGCGCCTGAATGATCTGATGCAAGAACTTCATCCACCGGTTGGCTCAGCTTGAGGAGAAAAATTATGGAAAGAGGTAGCAGAATGGATAGCAAAACCAAATTTGTCACTCTGTCCAGGTCTGAAAAGCGTCTCCATTCTTCAATCGGCTGCGCAAACCTCAACAGCAGTTGGACCATGAAGAAACCGACCAGGTTGGAGCCTACATTAAGCGCAACCACACGCCACCGGAAACCTGCTTTTCGAAACCGTTGAAAAAACAAACCATCTCCTGAATGATGTGGCCTATTCGTCAATTCATTTTCCAACTGGAACCAGCATCAAAGGGTTTACGTCCGCCGGCAACTTCAGAGCCCCGTTCACATATGAGTCCTGGAATGCTCCAACTGCGCCGACTTTCAATCCCAATGCCTCCCCCTGAAGGTAGATGTTCTGGGTGGATGCTCCCGATTCCATGAAAACGTATTGAAGTCCCCGATTCCCGTACTTCACCGTCATACGGTTAAAATTGGCTCCAACCACTATGATTACCGGAGCCGAAGCTATCCACATCTGTCCCAATGCGGCCCGGCCCAGAAGTGAGCGATGGTCGCCAGGATTGATCATCAGAAGGGAATTGGTCTCCGGCTTGTAGTGGAAAACACCCGCAGGTAAACCCGTGACGGTTTCGACGCCGGTGACGGCAAAAATCTCCAGCGGATAAAGACCTCCGGCCGATGGGAAGACTTTGGTGGTAGCGCCCGATATGGCGTCAGCAGGCAAATTTCCGTTGGCGGCCCACAGCAGTTGGCTCAGGTCTTCAATTGTTATAGCCGAACCGCTAAAACCCCTAACCGACTTTTTCTTCAGGATGGCCGTCTCCAGAGGAACCCTGCCCGTAAACCTCGGCTTGGGCAGCCTTATTTCATCTTGAGCCAATACTGGTTGCACAATTGATAGCAGAAGAAGAGTGACACACACACAGCCCGTCATTTTAGTCAAAATGTTCATGCTCCCTCGCATTCATCAGTCTATAAAGGAATCCGGAAAAATGGGGCACTGAAACTCAAGTCCCGGCAATCGTTGCTTCAGGCACAAAAAAAGGATATAACCTGTAAGCCGCCGGACAAATTGCACTGCACCGATTTTGTCAGGGCGCATCATGATTCGTCTGAACCGATTCAGGTCTAAAACTCATCACGAGCAATGTTTTGAGTTTCTAGGATAGTTTTTTAAAATATTCAACCTTTGGGAGTGAAACATGCAAAAAACGTTGTCGATCATCAAACCGGACGGGGTTTCCAAAAAGCTCATCGGAGAAGTTATAAGGATTTTTGAGGCTAACGGCCTTCGGGTCGCTGCGATAAAAATGAAGAGGCTAAGCAAACCAGAGGCCGAAGGTTTCTATTATGTTCACAAAGAGCGTCCTTTTTTTGGTGAGCTGGTGAATTTCATGACATCCGGTCCGGTGGTTTTGATGGTTCTGGAGGCCCCGGACGCCATTAAACGTAACCGTGAACTCATGGGAGCGACCGACCCGGCTGAGGCCCTGGAAGGAACAATTCGGAAACGTTGGGCAGATAACAAGCAGGATAACATCGTTCACGGCTCAGATTCGGAAGAAAGCGCCTGTTTCGAAATAGGATACTTCTTTAGTGGAATCGAGATATTCTAATTGTCCATCGACCTTTCATCACAAACACGCATTGACATACCCGACCTTTCAGGAGTCACCCATGAAGAAATGGAAGCCTTTCTGATTGGTCGAGGACAACCCAGGTATCGTGCGTCCCAAATAATGAAGTGGATTCACCAGGGTTTGGTGGAAAGTTTTGAGCCCATGACAAACCTCTCCAAAACCCTGAGAGCCGAACTTGCGCAAGGCGCATCGATTGGGCGACTCGAAACGGTTTCTACCCAGTCCTCTCATGACAAAACCACCAAATTTCTGTTACAGCTCTCTGATGGACTCCACATTGAATCCGTCCTGATTCCTGAAACGGACCACGATACATTGTGCGTCTCAACTCAGGTCGGATGCGCCATGGGGTGCAAAATATGCCGAACCTCAAAAATGGGGCTACTCAGAAACCTCACTGCAGGGGAGATAGTCGGTCAGTTACTTGCAGTCAGAAAAAATCGCTCCGACTCAAGAATCACAAACGTAGTTTTTATGGGCATGGGAGAACCGCTGGCTAACTTTGAGGAAACAGTCAGGGCCATACGGATACTCACACATCCCAGCGGACCTCAGGTCTCGTGGAGACGGATAACCGTATCGACCTGCGGAATTGCCCCAAAAATACTGCAATTGGGATCGACCGTCCGATCCAAGCTAGCCGTCAGTCTCAATGCCGTCACGGATGAGCAACGTGACTTCATTATGCCTGTCAATCGTTCCTTCCCGCTGTCCAGACTGATGGCTGCCCTGAGAGCCTATCCCCTCCCACGCAGGGACAGAATAACAATCGAATATGTCATGATAGATGGTGTGAACGACTCAGACGCCGACGCAAGGGGCCTCGTCCGCTTGCTCAATCCAATCAGGGCAAAGGTAAACCTGATTCCGTTCAACGATGAGCTGTCAACCGTGTTCAAAACTCCGTCTCCGGCACGTGTAGCGGCATTTCAGGACGTATTGATGTCCAGATCCCTTGTCGCTATTATCAGAAAATCCAGGGGAAGAGACATTCTCGCTGCGTGTGGACAGCTTGCGGCTCAGTATGGGAGCGCCCCCCTGTGACTGACCACGTCCGTCTACTGATCGAATCTCTCAGCAAACCGTCGATTTACCCGGGGAATGTGGACAGAATCGAGGTCATTCAGACACATATTTCAATCGTCTTCATTGCTGGGGATTACGTCTACAAGATCAAAAAGCCCTTGAACATGGGATTCCTCGATTACACCACGCTCGAAAAACGCCGCTTTTTCTGTCAACAGGAAGTGACCCTTAATTCAAGGTTCTCTGAAGGCATTTACCTTGACGTTGTAGAAATTTTTTCAGGCGAGTCCGGCGTAGGATTCTCAGGTCCAGGCGAGGTCATAGAAACCGCTGTTATGATGAAGAGAATTCCCGAGGGCCGAATCCTCAAGAATCTGCTCGTTAACCAAGGGCTCGATGACGAACAATTGACGCATCTTGCCCAAAGATTAAATGCTTTTCACGCTCAGGCGCCACGATCTCACCACATTTCCCAGTTTGGCTCTCCGGAAGTCGTTCACCGGAATATTACGGAGAATTTCGAGCAGGCACGGAACTTTGTCGGAGTGACAATTGAACAGAAATTACTCGATGAAATATCCTCCGGCTCTTTCGAATTTCTTGGAAAATACCTCCCTAATTTCAGGGATCGAGTTAAAAAAGGTTTCATTCGCGACCTTCACGGGGATCTGCATTCTGAGCACATTGTATTCCTGGACAAGGTCATGCTTGTTGACTGCATTGAGTTCAATGATCGCTTCAGGTATTCGGACGTCATCTCGGATATTGCCTTCCTGCTGATGGACATGGACTACCTGGGGTTTCCGGTTCTTTCCTCAAAGCTCAACAACATTTATGCCCAACAGTGTGAAGACGATTTTCTGTGTGGACTGTACAGGTTCTACAAATCGTATCGAGCTTTCGTTCGTGGCAAGGTAAACAGTTTTGCCCTGAACGAACCGGAGATCTCTTCGGCTGCAAGGGCCCTGGCAAAACAGTCTGCCGAAGAATATTTCAAACTCTCCGCCTGGTATCTGGCAAATCAGACAGGACCGTGCCTTGTGGTCATGTGCGGACTCATGGGCTCAGGAAAAAGTTTCACCGCTCAAAAGCTCTCACAGCGAACAGGATTCAAAGTTTTACGCTCTGACGTCATCCGCAAACAGATGCTGGGGATGGAAACTTCTCAACACAGATTTGACGATTATGCGGAAGGAATCTATTCGGAGGATGTCACGAACCGGACCTATTACCGAATGTTCGACCTGGCCTCTAAATATCTGAAACAGGGAATATCGGTGATACTCGATGCGTCGTTCATCCGTTTTGAACATCGGAATTCAGCTTTTGAGACGGCATCCGAATCGGGTTCAAGGTTTTCTCTGATAAAGGTCTATGCCTCTGATGAGGTAATACGGCAAAGACTGGATGAACGCGTCAAATCCTCCGATGATCCTTCAGATGGTCGGTGGGATTTGTTTCAGGATCAGAAAACACACTTTGACGAAATAAAGGCGTCCGAGTTGGAAAACTTTTTTTCTCTTGACGGTTCAAATCATTCGGAATCCGAAATAGGGCGTCTTGTCAGAAGACTGCTTTTTTCCAGGAACCCCTGATTGAACAGAAATTGCGAAGTCTAGTGATGAACTATTCCAGACTGACGACATTTTGTATTGCGCTGATATTTTTGGGAGGTTGCGTTCCCCAGAAAACGGAGACCCCGGGGAAAGTGCGCCAGACTGTCGAGTTGCACTATCAGATGGGAATCAATTTCCTCAATGAGGACAAAACTCCACAGGCAATTCGTGAATTGACTGCGGCTCAACTATTGTCTTCCAACAATGCTGATGTGGAACATGCGCTGGGATTGGCTTACCAGAAACAGAAACTCTACGACCAGGCGGTTGATCAATACAAAAAGGCTCTGGAAATAGACCCGAAGCTCAGTGAGGCAAGGAATAACCTGGGAACGGCTTATCTGGCAAAAGGATCGTACGAAGAAGCCATAACCCTGTTCGAGGAATGCCTCAAGGACCCCACTTACTCCACCCCTGAAAAAGCGGCTTACAATCTCGGTGTAGCGTATTTTGCCAGGAAAGATATTGACAAGGCCATCCAGAATTATGAAAAATCCATCCTTTTGAAACAGGATAACATCAATGCCCTGTACAACCTTGCTTTCGCGTTTGAAGAGAAAAATGAACCTGCCAGGGCCCTGGAGTATTACAAAAAGGCTTTGGCCGTAGACAGGTCCTTCAAAGAGGCCAACTACAGATTGGGCATAGTGTATGAACGTCTTGAAGAGCAGAACAGAGCTGTAGACGCCTACAGACGTGTACTTGAAATTGATCCGGACCATATGGGGGCCCACCTGAAACTTGGGCTCATTCTCATTAAATCCGGGAACAACGACGAAGGGCTCAGGATGCTTCAATACGTCATTAATGCAGACCCTGACGGTCCATACGGCAACCAGGCCAGGGAAGAAGCGACAAAACCTAAAACAAATCCTGCCCCTCCTGAAAATAAATGAAAGAACCTGTCCCTGAGTCATATACCATCTAACGAAGGAGCCATGAATGTCTAAAATTGAAAGGGCCTTGATCAGCGTAACCGATAAATCCGGGATTGAGGAATTTGCGCGAGCGTTGGGAGAGTTCGGCGTTCAGATTCTATCTACGGGCGGAACAGCCAAAACTATTTCCCAATCAGGAATAGCCATAACAGAAGTATCTGACTTCACGGGTTTTCCTGAAATGCTTGATGGCCGGGTCAAGACGTTGCATCCTAAAATCCATGGCGGAATCCTTGGTTTGCGGTCAAAGTCCGAACATCTCAAAGCGATGGCCGACCACGGTATCCTGCCCATCGACATGGTAGTGGTAAACCTATACGCCTTCGAAAAGACCGTAGCCAGGCCCGGATGCTCACTGGAAGACGCTATTGAAAATATCGATATCGGTGGGCCTACCCTTTTGAGGGCAGCGGCCAAAAATTATCCGTTCGTTACTGTGGTCACCGATCCGCTTGATTACAAAACGGTCATTGACGAAATGAAACAATCCGGTGGAAAAGTCTCTGAAAAAACCAACTTCAGGCTGGCATGCAAGGTTTTCGAACTTACCAATAGATACGACGCAGCCATCTCGGAATACCTGGCAAAAGCGCAATAATAGTTTCCACTTTACCAGACTATCCAAAAATTTTGAGAGAGAGATTAACTAATGGGCGATATTAAAGTGGCAATTGTCATGGGTAGTGAGTCGGACTTGCCCGAAATGAAAAAGGCTGTAGAAATTCTTGTTAAATTCGGTGTCAAATATTTCATGACCGTAGCCTCGGCTCACAGAACACCGGACAAGGTAATAGCGCTGACAAAGAGGGCGGAGGCCGAGGACTGGAAAATCTTCATCGCCGGAGCGGGAATGGCGGCTCACCTGGCTGGCTTTATCGCCGCTCACACGATCAAGCCTGTAATCGGAGTTCCGATGGACTCCTCGGCATTAAAGGGCCTGGATTCACTGCTCTCTACGGTTCAGATGCCAGGGGGCGTGCCTGTCGCAACCATGGGTCTGGGCTCGGCCGGAGCCAAAAATGCAGCCTTGTTTGCAGTGGAAATTCTGGCCATAACGGATGATTCACTGAAGGCGAAGCTCATGGATTACCGCAAGGAGCAGGCCATGATGATCGAGAGCAAGGCGGCCGAAGTGGAAAAGGCCATGGTCTGACAAACGGATGAGCGGGAAATCAGGCCGAAGCTTGAGTCATCAAGCTTCGGCCTGTGACGGTTAGTCGTCATAATTTCCTTGAGGACCTTTGTCCGAGTCTATTTTTAAAGCTTTTTCCCTTATCTTTTCTACTGTCCATTCCTTGGGATCTTCAATTCTCTCGGCCTTGGACCCAACGTCGTACGAACCGGCTTTCAGTATAGCCTCGATTGCCAGAGGAGCCGTGTCAGTGCAGTTGAAGACATTGGCAAGAAGATTGTAGACAAAGTCTTCCACTCCCTTTGTCATGCGGTCTCTTTCGGCTCGGGGAAGTCCGAGAAGCTTGTTTTCAAACGGCAGATTCAGCTTCTTGTAGTCGCCACCCTTCCATCCCTTGTCTTTAGCGTATGTGACCATCTTTTCCCACATGGCTTCCGATGGGCCTGCGTCAGACATCTTGATGAAATTGCCTTCGCCGTCCTGAATTGCGTTGCCGTATTCGTTGACCTTGAGTCCCCATGAGACCATTTGCAGGGCAGTAGCCACATTCGCTTTTGTCGTGTGAGTCTTGTCGGCTATCTGTCTGAGTCTGTCGAAACTGTTGCCGGAGGTGCCGTGCTGGGCGCCCGATATTTTGTATTTCAAAAGAGCGTTGTGAATATCTGCCGTCAAGTCCACCTGAATGCCTGCGTCAGACGCCTCAAGGCCGTGAGTCGTTCCGTTGTTCAGCGCTATCCAATCGGGGAATATGCTATGGGCGTTCAATCCCTGTATAAGGAACTTGGCCTCCGGAACCGTAGATAAACCGGCTTTCCCCTTTATTTCACCCACTTCCGTTTCATAACCCGACCATGCCGGCACGTATTTGGATAACTCTATGTTGGCCAAAAGGTTGTCGGCGTCCGGCAAATGCGATGCGTCAATGGCTATTGAGGTCATTCCATAATCGAAAAGGCTCGGAATCTCGGTCTTTGCCGCTTCTATGTCCTTGTCTTTCTTGATCCCGTAATGGTCGGCGTGAATGGCCACAGGAACGGTTATGCCGAGTTCATTGCACATGGCGTCAACCTGTAGCGCCAGGTTCCAGAAACTTACCGAACAATACGCGTCCGCTCCACCTTCGGATTTCGCTATCTCGATGATGATGGCGGCATTTGCCTTTTGGGCGGCCAACAGAGCGCCTCTGGCCCCGAATGAGTTACGGGCGCTCGCGGCTATTGTCATGGCCTTGCCCTTGGCAATCATGGCTCGGTCTATCACTTTGCCGCTTACTATCAACGCCTTCGAGTTCGGAAACAGTTTTACGATGTTCGGTGGACGGCCAACCGATAAAGCTTTTTCAAAATCCGCGCTGGAAATACCTGAATGATGACTCATGAGTCCCTCCCGTAGACACATTGGTAATAGTCTTGTCAGTTATGATCTTTGGAATACAAAATAGCTCGCTAAAGAACCTTAACAATAATTCATATTTATTATCTATCAGTTTTTGGAAGAGTTAGAAATAGATTTATCAGCAATTTTTCCGGGGATGATCTGGATCTGATCCACGGCTGGGGGAAATCCGGAGGCCTTTAGTATTTTCAGGTCGTATTCTATTGTCTCCCGAGAAATGGAACCTTTCTCAAGCTCTAACCTTACAGCCCCTGAATGCAGAGGACGAAATGCGTTGGAGTCACTCAATTTTCTTGTAATCCCGTTGAAGGAAAACTCAACATTTCTTATCCACCACAACGTTCCATTATGTAACTCTACCTTCAGGTAAGGCGTCCCGTCCTCCTCCCTGAATCTCAAATATCCCGTGGCGTAAATCCTTTTCAGATCCGATTCCGACAATTCGTCATAAGGCTTGGTCACCGTGGAACTTCGAAGCATCCAGGCTACTATGGCCATCGCGCCGATAAAAACCACGCTTATGAGCGCCGCCACCACGAAAATCTCATGTTTCCTGAAAACCTCGATCAGCCTTTTATTCATTCCCTTCGCCCTGGCCACGGTTTTGCGTGGCTATCCTGCCGTATTCCGAATCATATTTGTGAACTATCTTTGATCCCCCGTAAAAAGCCTCGCCTGTAAAGGCAGACCTCTCAGGACCTCTCGTCTTCAAATGAAGTGTCACACCCATAGGCACTACCACATTCGTTTTCGTGCCTCCCGGGAAATTCAGGTTCGAATCCTTCGATTTGCTCGAGACCTCAGCATCAAAATATCTGTGCTCCCGAGCAAAATACTCCTCCTGAGCCCTCGCTGCAAGCATAAGGGCCTTGGCCGCCTGCTCACTCATCCTGCGTTCCCGATACGAGTCTATCATCAAAAAATATATCACTGACAATATCGCTATTATAAGTATGGCCGAAACCATCTCCAGCAAAGCAAAACCTGATTGATCATTCCTGGCGTTCATTGAATCCGGCTCCTGGAACATATATCGTCACTTGGTCTTCGTTTGTGACTCTCAACTGCTTTCTGGGACATATAGCGCTTTACGCCGGTCCCATTGCTGCTTTCTATTCCAGCGCCAATTCATTGTCAAGATAATATAGCATATAATTAGATGTTTATATTACCTACATAAACTGTTTCCGACTTACCGGTCATAATGACCGAATTATTATTGCCTTTCCATGAAACAGACAAAGGCCCGCCCAAAAGTTCCACAGTTGTTTCACCTTTAGTGAAGCCTTTGAGCGCCGACGCCACAGCCGTGGCGCATGCCCCCGTTCCGCACGAAAAGGTCTCGCCGCTGCCTCTCTCCCAGACCCTCATCAGAAGCCTGTTAGGGCCAAGAACCTTGCAGAACTCCACATTGGTTTTTGCCGGAAAAACAGGATGAGTCTCCAGTAATGGACCGTAAGTTCTGGTCAGGTAATCCAGGTTATCTTCTGCAAAAATGACACAGTGCGGATTTCCCATGGAGACCAGATTGCAATAAAACTTGTGGTGAGCCACTTCGACGGGAAAATCGAGAATTGGGGCGTTGCGGTCCTTTATATCGGCAGGAATCAGTTGAGGGTCAAATATAGGGGCCCCCATATCGACCTTGACCCTGTCTGCTTTGCCGTTTTTGTCTACGATCAGATCGAGAGTCTTCACACCTGCGCGGGTTTCCACTTTGAGCGATTTTTTGCTGGTCAGTTTATTGTCAAAGACGTATTTGGCGACACACCTTATGCCGTTGCCGCACATTTCCGCAATGGTTCCGTCTGAATTTATATAGTCCATGAAGAAATCGGCGGCATCTGAATTTCTGACGGCGATGACTCCGTCAGCGCCCACGCCTTCCCTTCTGTCGCACAGTTTTATGACCTGCTCCGGGGAAAGTCGGATTTTCTGCTCGAGATCGTGAAACACCACAAAATCATTCTTTGTGCCGTGCATTTTATGAAACTCTATGATCATTTCTTTCTTCCTGGTTTTTTCAGATTCAGTTTTGGAATGTTGAGATTTTCTGGTCTGCGCCCATGGAATTTATCACAGGTTTGGTCAATTGTAATCCTTTTCGTGAACGAGCGACTGAGGCTTGTATCAGCTAGTAACACCCCACATAGCCTTTCTATCGACAAGCGGACCGTTTTTAGACATAATGGAAGCCCACACCCCTCGGGATGGGATGTTTCTCAGACTTTCAGCCACATCGGGAATATGAAATATCTCACTCTAATAATATTGTTCCTGGTGATTTATTACGTCATCGGTGAATTTGTGATAAAGGACCGAAGCTCGGAGGGTCTGACAAACGCTTCCGACAAATGGCGGGACCTTGGGAGTCGAATTCACCAGTCGGTAGGAATCATCGCAGTCCTGATGATCGTCATTTTGGTAATAAGATTCATCTACCACACGATAGATTCCTACTGGCGAATGTAAAAACTTTCGATCAAATACTGATCAACCTACATCAACTCGATTGCGCAAGCCATTGAAACACCGCCACCACCGCACAATGTGGCCATCCCCAGCGTCTTGCCCCTGTTCTTCATTGCATGGATCAGCGACACTATCAGCCTTGCGCCGGTGCAGCCTACCGGATGTCCCAAACCTATTCCGGAACCGTTCACGTTGGTAATATCGCGGTTGAGACCGAGTTCTTTCTCGCATCCGAGGTACTGGGCGGCAAACGCCTCATTTACTTCGATAAGCTCGAAATCACTCAATGAAAGCCCTGATTTCTTAAGCATGTTGTGAACTGCAGGCACCGGGCTCAATCCCATTATTGTAGGATCGCATGCGCCCATACCGGAAGCCTTGATCCTCGCCAATGGCTTTACACCAAGGGATTTGGCCTTTTCCAGACTCATGAGAGTCAGGGCGGCCGAGCCGTCATTTATGCCGGATGCGTTCCCCGCTGTTACCGTTCCTGCTTTGGGAATGAAGGCAGGAGAAAGTTTTGTAAGAGCCTCCATCGTCAATCCGGGTCGGAAGTGTTCATCCTTGTCAAAAACTTTTGGATCACCTTTTTTCTGAGGAATGGTGATCGGAACTATCTCCTCGGCGAATGATCCGTCCTTTGTGGCTCTTTCCACGTTATTGTGACTTCTCAGGGCAATTTCATCCTGTTCCTGACGGGTGATGCCGAGCTTCAGGGCTACGAACTCCGCCGTGTGCCCCATTATGTAGGGCTTTCCCCTGAAGAATTCGACCGGTCCGTCAGCAGGATAGGGTAATATGTGCGATCCGCAATGCAGACCCGTTGTCATGGCGTCGGTAATGGTGTCATTGCCCATTCTGATACCCCAACGAGCCCTTTCCATTGTGTAAGGCACACCGGACATGTGTTCGACGCCACCCGCAAGAATGATTTCAGCGTCGCCGGCCTTTATCATGGCCGCCCCGGATAGAACAGCTTCCATCCCCGATATACACACACGGTTGATGGTGACTGCCGGGACACTGTCCGGAATACCGGCGATAAGCGCGCCGATCCTTGTGACGTTCATCGCGTCGGTCGGGTTCAGGCAGCATCCGAATCGGACATCGTCCACCACATCGGCTGAAATTCCGGCGCGTTCAATTGCTGCCTTCATCGGCACAGCCATTATGCTGGATGCATGCATGTCCCTGAGTGTCCCGCCAAAGGCTCCTATGGCGGTACGGCAAGCTGACGTTATTACTACATCTGTCATATCAGGATACTCCTCGGATATTACTTGGCTCAAAAAACAGGCCTGAGCGCTAATGCGCCCAAGCCTGTCCAATTGTATGAACAGATTTTGGTCCGGCAAACCGGCATGGGCTCACCAGAAGGCCCTTCACGAAACGCTGGATGGTCTGCGGCCACTCGGAGTTGACAAGAGTCGATTATTTTATGATCGCGGCTTCGTCGATGGACATCTTTTTCTCGAAGTCTTCCCAGAAATCTTCCTGAGTCTTTCTCCAGTCCGAGCCGAACTTCTTGTTGAAAAGCGAGCCAACGCTGTCCAGCGCTTTCTTCCAGGCCGAATTGTAGTTCAGCTTGAGCACGTCCTCTAAAAACGGCACCAGAGAACCCAGTTTCTCTTTGGGCAAATAGGCGCGAGCTCCCAGTTCAATGGACTTTTTCAACGCTTCAGGAGTGAACGCATGTGCTGTGAGCATGACGGTGGGGAATCCGGCGTTGTTGGCTATTTGCAAAAGGTCAAACCCGCGAACCCCCATAATGTCCAGTATGACCAGGTCATACGTGTAAGACACCAGATATTGCTGCGCTTTCTCGAACGTCGTGGCCCTGTGAAGGGTTACGTTTGCAGACTCGGAGAGTTCTTCTTCGATAATGTCCAGAACGTCCTCTTCGTCATCTACCGCCAGAATAAGCTTGTCTTGTAGGATCTCGGAACCGGCCATTAGATAGTCCTTTTCTTGGAGGGATTAGATCAGGCCCAAATCCCTGAGCTGAATAGGTTTTTTATAACACGAACTGGTTTTTGATCAAGCTCTTGAAGGGTGGTTTCGTCATTTTCCGGCGCCCACCGCAACTCGATAGCGCTCGCGCTCACAACATGTCTCGTTATGCAAGCAACATGCTTACTCATCCGCAAATTGGAAGTCAACTTTTTAGACAGCGTTTTTTACTTTCGTCCTGTTTAGAGTCCTTGGCGTTCATGATTTTAATTAGGTACGCTCATTTTAGCAAGTTCTACATGCGCCGGCGTCGATGTCTTTGCCTAAATTCATCGTTCGGTATATATTGAAACACGCCGTTTCAGGCCGGACTGAGCTGAATAACAAACACGCGATAATTTTTACGCTACGGTTCAGCGCGCTGAAACATACAAGAAACAATTTTCCCAGGGATTCCTTATGACATTAAGAAAATACATCGTTGTGCCCCCTATGACAGGCGATCTGCAATACCTCAAGGAGATCGCGAGCAACCTCTGGTTTTCATGGAACATGGATGTCGTGGAACTGTTTGATCACCTTGATGAAAGACTGTGGCGGGAATCCAGCCACAATCCGCTACAAACTCTCATCAGACTGTCCAGCGCACGACTTGGCCAGATAAAAGCCGATGAAGGTTACCGCGCTCATACTCACAAACTGTATGAAAAGTTCAGGGACTACATGACCAGCGCAAAGCGCTACGCATACAGACTTGAACGACCGCTTGACTTCACCATCGCCTATTACTCGCTTGAATTCGGGGTTACGGAGTGTTTACCCGTCTATTCCGGAGGCTTGGGACTACTGGCGGGGGACCATCTCAAGTCGGCCAGCGACCTCAATGTTCCCCTGGTCGGAGTCGGCCTGATGTACCAGGAAGGATACTTTCATCAAAAACTGGCTGCGGATGGCTGGCAACAGGAAGTTTACCCACGGACGGAGTTTGACACCTTACCACTGGAGAAACAGACCGACTCAACAGGCGCCACCATAATACTCTGCGTTGACCTGGCAGGCGAACCACTTTATTTCAGGATACTGAAAATCAATGTGGGCAGGATAGCCCTATACCTACTCGACGCGGATATTCCTGAAAATTCTCCGAAAATGCGTTCCGTCACGTCCCGACTCTATGGCGGCGACAATGAAATGAGAATAAGGCAGGAGATCCTGCTGGGAGTCGGTGGAAGCCGTGCTCTGAACGCCCTTGGGATTGAGCCATCGGTGTTTCACCTCAATGAGGGCCATGCCGCCTTCACATTGCTGGAGAGAGTCAGATATTTCGTCGAGGAGAAGCATCTGAGTTTCGATGAAGCCAGTTTGATGGTCAAGAGCCAGAGCATATTGACGGTGCACACCCCAGTCCCGGCGGGAAATGACGTTTTTGACACCGCATTGATGGAAAAATATTTCAGGCGCGAAGTGGAGCGCATCGGTGGCCGTTTCCACAAGTTTCTCGAGTTGGGCAGACGTCGGCCTGATGACGCCACGGAAGGTTTCTGGATGCCTGTCCTGGGTTTACGACTGTCATCGAGGGCCAATGGGGTAAGCAGACTTCACGGACGGGTAGCCAGAGACATGTGGAGTATGGTGTGGCCGCATCTTGACAGACAGGACGTTCCCATCGGGCACGTCACCAATGGAGTCCACATCCCATCTTATGTCTCAAGAGATTTGCTCAAGATATATGACCGTTACCTAGGACCGGGATGGACCGAGGATCCCGACAATGAAAAAGTATGGCAGCGCGCCCTGACGATACCGGATACCGAGTTGTGGAGAACCCGGGAACGCTGCAGAACCCGGCTGGTCTACTTCGCAAGAAGAAGACTCATCAAACAACTCAAGGGCAGGAACGCTTCAGCGCATGAAATTGACGCAGCCGAAAACGTGCTGAATCCGGAAGCTCTGACAATATGTTTCGCCAGAAGGTTCGCCACCTATAAAAGAGCCACGCTCCTTTTCAGGGACCCGGACAAGCTCGCGGCCATTCTCACCAAAACGGGCAGACCGGTTCAACTTATTTTTGCGGGCAAGGCCCACCCCGCTGATGACGCCGGGAAGCAATTGATCAGGACCATAATCCAGATGATCAAAGAGGAACCTTTCAGGGGCCGCATAGTGTTCATAGAAGACTATGACATCAACATTGCGCGCTACATGGTTCAGGGAGCTGATGTATGGCTGAATAACCCGAGGCGTCCCCTTGAAGCCTGTGGCACTTCCGGCATGAAGGCCGCCGCAAACGGGGCTTTGAGCCTCAGTATTCTTGACGGATGGTGGGACGAAGGTTACCTCGGAGACAACGGATGGGCCATAGGGTCCGGCGAGGAATATGATAGTCCCGAATATCAGGACCAGATTGAGAGCAGAGACCTCTACGATCTGCTCGAACAAAGTGTGGCCCCGCTATTCTACGAGCGTGGAATAGACGACATCCCGAGAGACTGGATTAGTATGATGAAAAGGTCAATCACCACCATTTGCCCTGAATTCAACTCTCACCGGATGGTATCAGATTACATAGTGGGCTCTTACGTGCCCTGCGCCACAAATTCGGAAGTGCTCAGAAGGAACGACTTCGGTTTACTCAAGGAGATGGTGGCCTGGAAAAAACAGATTGCCAGGGATTGGCCCAACCTCAAAATTCTGGATGTGACTGTCGATGACCGGACACACGCAATCAAGGGACGACAATTGGACGTCTCCGTTACTGTTGACACCGCAGGACATAATCCGGACGAACTCAAGGTTGAGATATTCCATGGCCCTATAAACACTTACGAAGAATTCAAGGTCAGAAATGTGACGGTCCTCGAGATTTTCAGGCGCGCACAGACTAACGGATCTTACGTATTCTCGGGCAAGATTCCTCTGATGTATTCCGGGCTTTATGGATATGCCGTCCGGATTACGCCCTATATGCCATATTTACCGGTTTCTGAATCTTATGAACTGATTCTCCGGGGATAGTTGATAAAATTTTTTATAGAAATATATGGTTATTGTTATGTCATTGACTTGATTCTTTTTACAATATCATGTTATAGCTATGGATCAAATTTCATGGGACGGTCCCGGCCTTTAGATTCTTTCGGGTTCGACCAATACCTTTTGCTGCGACGGATGAGTGTCACTACCCGCTGAAGCTTCACTGCGGGTCAATCCACGCATATAAAAAATTGAATGAAGATTCGGCTCGAAGGGGTAGTTTTTACCCTTTTTTGTTAATTAACGGCATGTCTTATTCAGGAGGTCTAAATGAAGCGTAGTAGCTGGTTGTTCCTTGGTATCGCCTTGATTGTGGCGTTCGGGGCCATGGTGGTTCTCTCCACACCCGCAGATGCGGGCCCTTTGGATGACGCCATAGCCAAGACACCCCAGGGGACAGGTAAAGGACAGATTAATCCGAAAGCGGAACCCGGTTTCATGGGGATTCCCGGCGCCCCGAGAGTTTTCTGGTTGTGGGGTATTCTCTGGGGTGTATGGGTCGGCTGGATATTTTCTTCGGTTGGCGCTTTCGGTGGAATCATGGCCGGTGTCGGTCATATTACAGTCTTTGGATTGGCCGATTACGGCAAGTCCTTCAGAGATACAAACCCGACTCTCAACAAGCTGTTAACGGACTCGATCCGTGTGTGTAACCAGTATCTGGTGGCGCTTTCAGCCCTCATAACATCGGTCACCTATTTCCGGATGGGCCGACTCGTCATGCCTCTGGGCCTGTGCCTGGCCATCGGTGGAATTCTCGGAGCCTATTTGATACCGGTTTTGACCGCAGGCAAGATCAATCTGAGCATGTATATCGGTTACTTCGGTCTGGTCGTTTTTGCCGTGGCCGGTGTTCTCTTCTATGAGACCACTCCTGCGGGCCAGGCGAGCAGAAAAGCGGCCAAAGCGGCTACAAAGGCATTTGAGGACGCCCACATAGCAAAGAAGCAGGGAAATTCGGGCGACACGTCGGAACACGGAGTGCAGGTCAAGAGCTGGGGCATCTCAAAAATCACCTTCACTTTCTACGGTGTTGAGTTCTCCTTTAATCCTGTTTGGCCGGTCGTCGGTGGTTTCGTAATAGCGGCCATTTCTGCATTCATCGGAGTCGGCGGTGGTTTTCTTTATGTTCCGTTCCTGACTTCAGTCGCAAAGCTGCCCATGTTCATCGTTGCCGGAACTTCCGCTCTTGCGGTTCTCGTCAGCATGATAACCTCGATCTTCACCTTCATGTTCGTGAAATCGACTCAGGTCGATTTTGTCCTCATCGGAACCGAGTTGATCGGTATCTTCATCGGCTCGATCCTGGGCCCGATGACATCCAAGTACATACCTGAAGTATGGCTCAAGAGACTGTTCGTGGTATTGGCCCTATACGTCGGTATCGGTTACACCACCAAGGGTTTCCTGGGTTACTCAGTATTCCCTGGCATGTAAGTCCTTGATTCTTATTGATTGGACCAATTTTCGCTGGGAGCTTTTTTTAGCTCCCAGCGTCGTTATTTGAACACCTCATGGAAATGAATCCCGTCTTCACTTTTGTCGATCCTTTTCTCATCTGGTTCTACAGATTGACGGGGCATGCTTTCCTTGATTTCATCATAGGGACCACCGTTTTGGCTTTTTTTGCGGTTCTTATCGGGGAGTTCTGCATATCTCTGGCTTTTCTGGCTGCCAGAAGGAAAATAGACCAGACGTCCGAGGAAGTGGTCCATTACCAGAATCTTTCAATGAAGGCGATAGCGTCGGGGGACAAAGAATCGTACAACGCGGCAAACAAGCTGGCCAATGACGCCTTTGGAAAATCATTCTTTTTACAGGTTGCGCTTTCCGCTGCTTTTTTGTGGCCTGCGCTCATGGCCGTCGCATGGATGCAGCCCAGATTTTACGATGTTGAATTCCAAACGCCTTTCGATGACTTCTCAGTCGGCTTTCTCTTCTTTTTTATCAGCCTCTACATACCTGTTTGCATTGTGTTCAAAAAATATAAATACAGGCTCCCCTACTTTCGGAGTATAAAATCAGTGCTGGACACTTATGAGAGAAGCTCCAGGAAGATGAAAACGCCCGCTGACTACATTGCCGAGGCAAAAAAGGAGAGTCAGGGTTAAGGCCGTATCGCTCAGTTGTGATCCCGTTCCGGGTTCCGTGAACGTTCGTTAGAATTGGTTTTGTGCCAACGTTAATCAGTGTCACATATATTAATCGAAGTAATGAGAGGGATTGAAAATGTCCGATAGTTCCAAGCATGTTGTATACAGTGTTTGTAACATGTGCACGGTTCGCTGCCCTATCGAGGTAGAGGTCGAGGACGGAGCCGTCAAACACATCTGGGGTAACCCGCATATTTTTGGCGGTCGCTATCTGTGTCCTCGCGGGGCGGCCGGTAAGGTTTTTCAGAACGATACGGAACGTCTGCAGTACCCGATGATCAGGGAAGGGGAGCGGGGGTCCGGCCGTTGGAGAAGAGCTTCATGGGAAGAAGCCCTGGACTATATCGCCGAAAATCTCAAGAAAGTCATTGAGAAATACGGTCCTGAAAGCGTTGCCCTGGCAGATCGCGGAGGCGCCTTCACGGACATAGAAAAAGCGTTTATCAAGGCTCTCGGATCACCCAATTATTTTAACCACCACGGCGCCTGTTCCAATAGCGTCCACAATGCCCACAACGGCATTGCCGGCCAGAGAAGAAACACGGTTTCTTACGACTGGAAAAATTGCAGGTACGCCATATTGTTCGGCAGGAACATCCTTGAGTCAATCGGTTCCAAGGAAGCAAAAGACTTCATAGACGCCCTGGAACGCGGGATGAAGTTTACTCATGTGGATGTTCGCTGGAACTATACGGCAGCCAAGGCCGACAAGTTCCTGATGATCAAACCAGGTGGAGACTACGCGCTGGCGCTGGCCTTGATCAACGTCATCATATCTGAAAAACTTTATGACGCTGAATTCGTGAACAAATGGGTTGTCGGTTTTGACGAACTGGCAAAATTCATCACGCCTTACACACCGGAATGGGCCGCCAGTGAAACGGGAGCGCGGGCCAGGGACATTATCCAGATCGCTCACGATCTGGCTGCCGCCAAACCGGCGGTAATCATCAACCAGGGATGGATGACCGCCTGGACTAAAGACGACTATTACCTGCGTCGCGCAATATACATACTGGACGGACTTCTCGGGGCATACGAGGCCAAAGGTGGCCTGTTGTTCAACAAGAATGAAGTTGACGCCGGTTACAAGCCACTCAAGAAGCTGGTAGACGGTCCCCCCAAAGTAGAAAAGAAGCGTTTTGACGGTTGCGGCTGGAAGTACAAACACCTTTCGGGCGATTATGGTCTGGCGCAGATGCTGCCCTATGCCATTAACAATGAGGATCCATATCCCGTCAAGGCCTTCATCAATTACCGCTTCGATCCCCTATCTTCCTTCCCGGATCCAGTGGCTTACGCCGACGCCCTTAAAAAGCTCGACCTGCTGGTCACCATCGATGTCAACTACAGCCACACCGGATGGATTTCTGACGTGATTCTACCGGAATCAACATACCTTGAGAGAACGGATGCGGTAATAGTCAAATCCGGACCCAAACCTTCTCTCTGGATGCGGCGTAAGGCCGTAGAACCCAAATTTGATTCAAAGCCAAAATACTGGATCTTCAAGCAATTGGCCGATCGCCTTGGTATTGGGCAGTATTTTCCCTTCGAGACAGTAGAAGAACTTATTGAATGGCAGCTTAAGGACATGGGCATTCACATGTCTGACTTTGACGCCAAGGGTTACGTTCCACTGGCCAAGGACCAGATCGTGTGGGATAGAAACGACGGGCTCAAGTTCAAGACACCTTCCAAGAAACTGGAATTCGTGACGAGCATGCTGGAAAACAACGGGCTGCCGTCCTTCCCGCCTTATGAGCCTCCAGCTTCCCCACCTGCGGGTCATTTCAGGCTGGTCACCGGCAAGATTGCCGTTCACACTCAGGGAACCTCACTTAATAATCCTTTACTGAACGAGATCCAGTGGCAGAACTGTCTGTGGATTAATTCCGCTGAAGCCAAAAAACTGGGTATCGGCGATAGGGATGAAGTGGTAGTTAGTGCTGGTGATGTGGTCCAGAAATGCAGGGCAAGGGTAACGGATCTGATTCATCCACAGGCGGTTTACACGCTTCATGGCTTTGGACGCGATATCCCCCTACAGACGAGGGCCTACAAAAAGGGTATGAGAGACAACACCCTCATGACAGGTCTGTTGACAGTGGCCCCTGGTGGGAACTGCCCTATCACTGACTGCTTTGTGACGGTCGCCAAGGCGAAGTAGGGCTTTTTTTGCGAACATGAGATCCCAGGATCTTTTTTAAGTGAGTTTTTCGACTGAGGAGTTTTTCCAATGAGTGATTATTATATATATCAGGATCAGTTAAGGTGCATCGGCTGCCGGGCGTGTGAACTCCATTGCAAGACCAAGAACGACGTCCCTGTTGGCCCGAGTTTCTGCAAGATCATCCCGGTGGGACCGTCCATGCAGGGTGACGTCCCACGCATACAGTTCATATTCATGCCGTGTTTCCATTGTGAGCACCCGTGGTGCGTATCCGCCTGTCCGACAGGCGCAATGCAAAAGAGGCCGGATGACGGTGTCGTATTTGTCGATCCTGCCATGTGCATCGGCTGCAAGGCCTGCATCACCGCCTGCCCCTGGGGAGCGCCGCAGTGGAACAGGGATAACGGACGGGTTTTCAAGTGCGACTATTGCAAGGACAGGCTGGATGAGGGGCTTGAACCGGCATGCGTCACGGGATGCACCACGGCCGCCCTGAAATGGGTTTCCCCGGCTGAGTCTTCCAGCCAGCGGCGGGAGAAGTTCGCAAAGGTAATAGCTAAAGACAGCCCGAACGTATAGGGCAATATAATTAATGCCAACCGGGTTTGGCGGGTATGGCCCGCCAACCCCCGCTCCATTTTCTACAACAGGTTACAGGAGCAAGAAATGCCAGGAAAACTGCTGTTTCCTCCAGGACCGGCGGCGGACAAGGATCACATTGTTTACGCGGAGGATGGGCTCAAGAGAGAAACGTCCGCCCCGTGCCAGCTTAACTGTCCCGCCGGAATTGATATTCCCTCCTACATTGCTCTAATTGGTCAAGGTCTATACCAGGAAGCAATAGATTTAATCAGGCAGGATAACCCTTTTCCGTGGGTATGCGGTCTGATTTGCCCTAACCCGTGTGAGGCATGGTGCCAGAGGCGTTATCTGGACAAGGCAATATGCATTAAAGACCTTAAAGGTCTGGCCTCCAAAATGGTTAACCAGAAAGGTCACGGCTACACCATACCGGCCGCAAAAAACGACTACCCGGAAAAGGTTGCCGTCATCGGGGCGGGTCCCGCCGGGTTGACCGCAGCCTACTTCCTCGCCTGGGAAGGTTATAAAGTTACGGTCTTTGAGGCCTTCCATGAGCCCGGTGGGCTTATGGTAACAGGCATACCCGAGTTTCGGCTGCCCCGCGACTTTGTTCGACGTGAGATTCAGTCCATCAGGGACATGGGCGTCGAAATAAAATGTGACATGCCCATAGGAAAGGAAATTTCCCTGGACGATCTCAGAAAGGACGGCTTCAATGCCTTCTTCCTGGGTATAGGGGCATGGCAGGGCCTGAAACTGGGTATAGAAGGTGAAGAGTCCTATCCACAGGTCATCAGCGCCCTCAACTTCCTCAAGGATGTTTCTTTCGGCCAGAAGATCAAGCCTGCAAACAGCGTCGCCATTGTGGGTGGCGGAAACGCGGCCATCGATGCGGCCAGGACCTGTGTAAGGCTTGGTTCTTCTTCGGTCAGCATTGTCTACCGCAGAACGCGTTCGGAAATGCCGGCTCACTTTGAAGAAATCATCCAGATGGCAGAAGAAGGCATTCACGTCCACCAGTTGACCATTCCATCCAGGATTTTGGGCAGCTACGGCAAGATTGACGCCCTCGAATGTCTCATGGCCACTTTGGGCGAGCCCGATGATAGTGGTCGTCGCCGTCCGGAACCTGTTCCGGGATCGGAATACAAGATGCCCGTAGGCGCCATCATAGCCGCCATCGGACAGAAGCCTGACATACAGCATTATCCGGGACTGGGGCTCGATTCTCTGGAACTCACTCGTAAGGAAACGATAAAGATCAGGAATCATAACCAGCAGACCAGCGTCTCGGATGTTTTTGCAGGGGGAGACGCCGTGACCGGCCCTGCCACGGTAGTAGAGGCGATCGGTGGCGGCAAGAGGGCAGCATTTGCAATTAACTCTTTCCTGAGAGGCCAGAGACTTCCTGAGAGGATGCCTCCGCGTCCCAGAGCCATGATCGCTCCCATCATCATGGACTACCATCAGAAGAGTTTCATTCAGCGTCAGGAAATTCCTATCATCGACCTCGACCGCCGTTTGAGAACTTTTGACCAGGTGGAACTCGGACTGGACGAAATCGCGGCCAAGCAGGAAGCCAAACGCTGCATGCGGTGCGACATATGCGAACGCTGTGGAAAATGCGTCGAAGTCTGCCGGGACCGCCTTGGCGTATCCGCCATCCGCTTTTATCACGCCGGCGAGAATTCTCTGATCCTCAAGGATTATGTGCATGGTCTGCCCAAGTGCATCGGATGCGGATCATGCGTGAACATCTGCCCCACTGGCGCTCTGCAACTGGAGGACCGCGATGGAGAGCGCGTCCTGCTGATGAGCGGCACGATTGTCAACCGCATAAAGCTGGAAAGCTGTGATGGGTGTGGAGTCCAGTACATTACAAAGGTCATGGTGCGTCACGTTGAAAAGCTAACGCAGGCCTCGGAGGAAGCCTTTGAGTTCCGACTCTGCCCCGAATGCAAGCGTTTCGCGCAAGCAGCAAGAATGGTCGGACAAAAGCCCGACTTCAACGAGGTCCTTCGCAGGAAGGGTCTTTACAGCCATCAGGACCCCGTCAAACAGGCATCCTGATCTATCATCTCCACCAATTGTCTTATCGTGGGCTCAGGACTCACCCGTCAGGGCTATAGTCTTGAGCCAACACACCACCAGGTCATTCCCGTGAAAACGGGAATCCAGCAATACCGGACATTATCGCAATTCTGCAACAACATGAATTTCCCACGATTCCATCGTGGGCTCAGGACTTACGGGCCTACGGCGCTTAATACAGTCACGGGTTAGCCCCATAATTGGTTTTTGGCCCTTTACGGGCCAGAGTCTTGAGCCCATAGATTTATCTATGGGAATTCTTTCGGCACGGCTCTTCTCTGGGTCTCATCATTGTTCCGCACCGGCTTCCTGCAACACTTTACGTGCTTTCAATGTATATTTACAGTGTAGCCGCAAATCTGCATTGCTTTTAGCTTTAGTTCATAATATTATGTGGTTATGAAGTACGTCCATCGTGACATCGAGCCTACCCTGTTCAAGGCCATCGAGTCTTTCCCGAGTGTGGTGGTCACCGGTCCCAGGCAGTCGGGAAAGTCCACGCTTCTTTTGCATTCCTTACCGGAGTATGACTACCTCACACTTGATGATCCCACTACCAGGGAGAGGGCCATTTCCGATCCTCGCCTTTTGTTGTCTACTTTG
>CAYNZA010000008.1:7856-47362 GCA_964401595.1 uncultured Desulfomonile sp. | reverse complement strand
GAGAGCGCCAAACTCACAATTTTGGGAAAAAAAGCTGGATTTTTTGAAAGTTTATGATAGAGGTCTCATGGACTTCACTATGAGGTGACCTCTATGCGATCTTGGCCCCTGATTTCAATTCTGGCGATTTTAGCGTTCATTGGACTGGCAAATGATTCAACAAGTTTTGGAGAGAGTAAATTAATACAGGTCAAGCCGTCCTACTCGGAATCCAGCTACCAACCCTCGGAGCAGGTTCAGGGGGAAACGGGATATTCCTACATTCCACCAACTCCACGTGATCAGATGTACGTTTTCTGGATTCTTGGCAAGATGTTGAGTTATCCAATCGACAAGGTAGAAGACTTCATATCATCAAGACTCAGGTCACGCGAAACACCCAAACCGGTGGCCGCTCCAGCCGTTGCCACATCAAAACCGAATCCATTCGACTCGGTCAATTTCAGGGAAATTCCACCAGCGCCACCAGCTAGATAGGCCATACAAGGCCTGTTGCAAGATGACCTTTTTCTAGCCTGCCGCTTTTTTCTCAGGTTCGGTTTCCAGTACCTTATGTCCACATTTGGGACATTGCAGGTGTGAACCCTGCTTCTTACCGAGCTGTCTTTGCATCACATTAGAGTCACAGTCATTGTTGGGGCATGGGATGGGCAGTGGTTTGAGCCACATGGAGAAATCACATTTCGGGTATTGAGAGCACGAGAAAAAGGTTCTTTTTCTTTTTGTTTTTCGCTCTATGAGTTCTCCTTCATGACATTTAGGGCATGATATACCGGTCGAAAGAGGTGACGAATTCTTACACTCAGGGTAACGGGCGCACGATAAAAAGGGTCCACTCTTGCTTTCCCTTATGACCATGGGGGCCCCGCATTCGCACACTTTGTCTGTCATGACAGGCTGCTTGTTTTCCTCATCATCTTCTACGATCTTTCTGGTGTACTGACACTCCGGATAGGAATCACATCCAAGAAACAAACCGAATCTACCTACTCGTATCAACAGTTTGTCTCCGCATTCAGGACAGGTTTCTCCAGAGGTTACTCCTTCCCGTTTGATGCTTTTCATCGAGGACTTGGCGTCCTTTAGAGAGTCCTGAAACGGTCTGTAAAACTCCGAAAGGGTTTGAGTCCAAGAGGCTTCGCCTTCCTCTATAAGGTCAAGCAGTGACTCCATCTCTGCAGTAAATTTGGGATTCACCAGCTTGGGAAAACTGTCTACAAGAAGGCCTGCGATGATTCTGCCGAGTATTGTGGGTCTAAATTTCTTGTCTTTGAACTGGACATATTTGCGCCTTTGTATGGTGGATACAGTCTCGGCATAGGTTGAGGGTCTGCCGATACCCTGCTCCTCAAGTTCTTTGATCAGCGAAGCCTCTGTGAATGCCGCTGGAGGCTGAGTAAAGCTCTGCCGCGGGACAATTTTTACCAATTTCAGTTTTTGTCCAACTTCCATTGTAGGAAGCCTACGGTCAGAGTCATTTTTGTCATCAGTATCGGCATCTTCAACATCTTGAGATGTTTCATAGATTTTCATGAAACCATCAAACTTCAGAATTGATCCATTCACTCTAAAGAGCAGATCTTCGCACCTGATAGACACTGATGTCATGTCAAATACGGCCGCCGAAGCCTGGCTTGCCAAAAACCTCTTCCATATCAATGCGTACAAGTCTCTCTGCGCTTTATCCAGGTATCTCGAAACTTTTTCCGGGGTCAAGTCCAGTGAAGTGGGTCTTATAGCCTCATGCGCCTCTTGAGCTGATTTCTTGCTCTGATAGACATTGGGTTTTTGGGGAACGTAATGGGCCCCGTAAGATCTTTCAATGTAAGAGCGCGCCATGTCCGAGAATTCGGGAGAAATGCGAGGTGAATCTGTCCTCATGTACGTGATCAAGCCTACTGCCCCCTCAGACCCCAGTTCGATCCCCTCATAAAGCTGTTGCGCTATTCTCATGGTACGATTGCTGGTCAGTCGGAGTTTCTTGGAGGCTTCCTGCTGCAAAGTGCTTGTGATGAAAGGCGGTGAAGGTTTCCTCAATCGCTCTTTTTTGATAACTTTTTCAACTATGAAATCAGCATTAACGGCTTTGTCAAAAAGTTCCACGGCTACTGAAATATCAGGAATAACAGCCTTTTTGCCGTCCACCTCAACCAATTTTGCCTCAAACTCCAGAGGATCTTCTGACCTTAGCCTGGACACGATGGACCAGAATTCAGTGGGAACGAAAGTTTCAATTTCGTACTGGCGGTCTACTATGAGTCGTAAAGCTACGGATTGTACTCTTCCTGCGCTGAGGCCATACTGCACCTTATCCCATAATAGAGGACTGATCTGGTATCCGACAATTCTATCAAGTATGCGCCTTGTCTGCTGGGCGTTGTATTTGTTCTCGTCGAGTCTGGTAGGGTTGGCCACCGACTCCTTTATCGTTTTCTCAGTCAATTCGTGAAATCGGACACGAAAAATCTGACCTGATGGAGCAAATAGTTCATCACTTAGATGAAACGCTATTGCTTCGCCTTCCCGATCAGGGTCTGTGGCCAACAGAACCATGGATGACTTTGCCGCCGCCTCTCTCAATTCACGAATAACTTTTTCTTTTCCAGGAATTATCTCGTAATAAGGCTTGAAGCCGCATTCAACATCCACACCCAAGACAGGGCCCGTACTGCTTTTTCGCGAAGTCTTCACCTGTTTTTCAGCCTTGGATGGAAGATCCTTAATGTGACCCACTGATGCCTTGACATCATACTCTGCGCCCAAATATTTTTTTATTGTTTTCGCTTTGGCTGGAGATTCAACCACTACGAGAGTTTTTGACATGAACACCATTCCTTAAGAGCGTTACAATTATCCGAAGTGTGTCTCAGGGGCTTCATCCCTTTTCAACACAGGAAACGAGAGCGCTATTGAATTAAAAAGCACACAGATTGCATGGAGACAAAGCACTAAAAAAACTGCCGAACGTATTATTTCTAAAAACACACATCAAAAGAGCACGAGCCCCAAAAAAAGTCAATATAACCAAGAGAATATGAAATTACAAGTTTTAAACCGCTCTTTTGACGTCTGTTCACATTATTCTTGAAAATAACTTGCCCGGGCTTTGTCTTACCAAACCTAAAAGTTCCAACTCCATCAATGCCGACAAAACCAGTCGAGTCTCGAGTTTGGACATCTGACAAAGGTTGTCGACCGGGACAGAGTCTACATCCAGAATCTCAAAAACCTTAAGGGCAATCTCCGACATATCTGTTTCCAGTATATTCGGTTTGAAGGTCTGCAGGGAAGAATGCTTCATTTGCGCGTCTGATGGACATAGCGACGAAATGATATCCTGGGCATTTTCAACAAGGCCGGCTCCCTGTCTGATCAGGTGGTGAGGGCCACGGGAACGCTCATGTAGCACATTTCCAGGAACTGCAAACACATCGCGGCCTTGGTCAAGGGCATGATTCACCGTTATCAGTGAGCCACTCCTCCTCGAGGCTTCAACAACCACAACGGCTTTAGACAGACCGGAAACTATCCTGTTGCGTCTGTAAAAATTGGTCTTGACCGGCTCTATTCCCGGCCTGAATTCGGATATCACAGCCCCATGGCTGGACATTCTCTCAACCAATGCCTTGTTTTCACTTGGGTAGTTTATGTCCAATCCGCATCCAAGGACACCAAGAGTTCTCCCTCCTTCATTGATCGCAGTGGTGTGACAAACGGTGTCTATGCCGCGCGCCAGACCGCTCACGATGCAAAACCCGGCCCGAACCAGGTCTCTAGTGATGGCCATAGTCATACCCTCACCATAATTGGAAGACGCTCTTGAGCCAACAACGGCGACAGCCTGGGCATCCTCAGGCCTCAAGGTTCCTCTTACAAACAAGAGCGCTGGAGGATCGTAAATCGAACTCAGGTTCCGAGGATATTCATCATCCCAACGTGTGATTACACGGGCGCCCAACTCATGGAGTTTATCAATGTCTGCATGAATTTTACTCCCGTCAGGTTTATAGGCGCCTAAGGCCTCAACAATCCTGGTGTTTATAGAAACTTTACTTTTTATGGTTTCCGTATTAGCCTCAAGGGCAGACTTGGGACTTCCAAAAGCGGCGATTAATTTCGACATAGTGACAGGCCCCACGTGTGGAGCGCGTTCCAGAGCAAGCCACCAATAAAGGTCTTTCATGCTATTATCGACCCTCCCCCCTAGATGAACCCCGCGCAAATCAATCGGTATTTTCAGGCATGAACATTCTCAGAAATTTGAAATCAGATTTACATGAGCGCTTTTTGAGTCTCCGGAACTCAATTTACCAGACGTCTGTTTGCGCTCACGACTGATACTTAGCCCCGAAATTATAGACCTCTTTGCCTTCAATATTATTCCTAGCGCCGTAACTTCTCCCACACAGATTATTTCAACCTCGCCCGCATGTCCAGACTCATCTGAATTAAAATGGCTCATGTTCTGTTTCTGGTAATTACGGCGATTTTCTGAATCGACAAAGTATCGATCTCCCACCTGCAGCCTGTTTTCCTCGGAAGGTCTGATCTTTATGTATACCAGGTCTTTGGCGCCAAAGAAAATCTTGAATGGATCAGTGGAATTTTGAATGTGACCTACTATTCTTCCATGAGGCGCCACTGATGCCCCGATACGCCCGCATCCAGGTTTATCATTCCTATCATGCCCGCCATTCAGATCGTAAAATTCATCTCCAAAGACAATAAACGGATTTGACATGACAGTTACAAAAGCCGCTACTAACATCATTATTCGAACCATGGGGTAAACCTTTGTGCTGGTAAAGCAATCTATTATTCATAAATTAAGGAATGATACACGATATAAACTATATTTTGCTTCATGTAATATGCGTTATATATTGATCTTATAATGTTTTTTTTACAATGTCAACCCATGAAGTGGCGCATGGACATTTCAATCCTGACAGGGTCTGGCTGATGGGGAATTGCTTAAAGATGTAAGGCCACGTTTCAACGAGAGATAACGTGGCCATCTTAATTATTGGGCAGGCTCTGAAGAGTCCAGGGCTTATTGGTTCAGTGGCGTGTAGCGAACATGATTACAGGGAGAAAAACACCGTTTAGTGACTCCTTGCGAGGATTACAGTATCCAAGGGAGCCAATGTCAAATCACGGGGTGAAATTTGTTCGAGGAAAGCTTCCAAGGGTTGAGGACTTGCGACCTCTTCCAATCTCTCAATGACTTCATCATATCTGGCGCCCAAGGATTTGAGCAGTGAAAGTTTCTGCTGTAAAGAGGCGTCTTCAACAAAGTTCATGTGAAAGAGGACAAGAGCGCCGCCAGTGTAGGCGTGTTTTTCCTGCAAAGGCAACACTAACAGATTCTCAATGCCTGCCTTGCCGGAACTGAGGACCATCCTGCCGAGCCTTAAGGCTGTTCTCTTGCTCCCTCCAGCTTTTCTGGGTTGATCATATCTCGACGCCTTTCCGTCGCAGTAGCCGAACCTGCGTGTTACCGTCATTAACGGATGATCGGTTTCTGTCAGACAATGGATTTTCGATGACTTATCCGCAAGTTCATAAAGCATGCCGCCATGGATCTCGTCCACCACTGAGGCTAAAGCCCGCAGAGCGGGTCTGTCCAGGTCCCGAACCAGACCTGGCGCGATATTCAGCTTTTCGAGTGCGTTCAGGAAAATTGGGGCAAGAGATTCCTGCGGTCTGGATATCCCAACGGTAACCGTTTTTGCCTGATGTCTGATTGAATCAATTGGACGAGTCATTTCCTCGATAGCTTTTGTCAAGATCAGAATACCTTTTTCCAGAATTCTGAGAGACAGTAGAGGTTCACACCCTGCACGCGTCAAATCCAGCATATAGGTTGCAAGCAGAGCGACAGCGGAGGCTGGTAACGCTGAATTCATCTCACCGTCGGATATGAGTTTGAGGATGGTCTGGATGTGGTCTACCAAGAGGTCTTTATCCCATGATTGGGGATCATCCAGGAATCTCGTCAAAAGCGATCTGCAGCTTCTCAGGCAGTCTGCTCTCGAATCGATGGCCCTGGCGGTATAGAACCCCCATAAATGGCCTACTGCAGTGGCTGCGACAAAATCCAGACCTGCCCCCACGTGAGGAATTTGTATCAAGCTGTCCGCATATCCTGTAAACCGTGTTTCCCCGTCGGCGCACAAGACAATCGGTTTTCCACTGTGGGCCTTGAATATTGCAACCTCCTTGGCTGTGTCCTGAACAATCTGTTCGGGAAGATCATTTGCAACAACGATGGTAAGCGGTTCTGTCGATAGGTCTATGTGTTTTTTGTCCTCTGTGAAGTCGCATGGTATTGATTTGTAACAGAGTTCACTAAGTTTAATTCTTATCTCGTCTGCGGCAATTTTGTTGGGTCCGTTTCCCACAACCGCCCAGTTTCTGCTGCTTGGGCCCGTTTTCTCCGATATTGTTCTGATTATTTCCGATCTTTGTAAAGTCGATTCAAGTTTTTCAGGCAAAGATTCCAGTAATTCGACATCACTAAAAATCTCATCCTGGGTTAAAGTTTCAAGTTCGGATGCCAAAACCATTGCTGTGAGTTTGCCCGCAGCTATCTGGGAATAAAAAGCCTTTGTAGAGGCCACGGCCATTTCCACATCACGTCCGTCGCTGGTGTAAAAATGAGAATTAGATTTTGCGACCAGCGGAGAGTTTCTCCTGTTTACTATTGAATGAATCCATGCTCCCTGCGAGCTTGCCACGTCAACGGTCCTATTCGTGTCTGTGGTTGTGCCGCTTTGGGATATGGCTATAAGCAGCATATCCGACAAGGACTGTTCGGGTAAAAAACCTGAAAATTCAGACGCTTTACAAGAGTCAACTATGATGCGGGTTCCCTCAATGGCTTTGCCTATCAGATAGGCCACTCCTTGGGCGGCAATTGAGGCTGTTCCCTGACCAATGACAGTAATCCGGCGAATAGGAGAAACTTTCCTGTTCCTGAGTCTCTCAACCAATGGACCAAGTGACCCGGCTCCGCTGGTAATGAACTCAATCCTACCGTCCACCTTCCTGTATTTGTTCTTTATGGTCTTTTGTATGCTGGACGGGGCCTCGTGTATTTCTTTTTCAAAATAATAATTGTAATTGCCCCGATATATGTCTCTGGAATGAATGTAGATCGGTTCAGACTTTATCGAGAGGGTATCCTCTCCATCAAGGTATCGAGCCCATAGATCCTGATCGCAGTGTTCTGAACAAATTACAACTTCTGATCCGCCCTTTTCCGATCCTACGAGGCTGAAGCATCTCCGGGTCAGGGATGCAAGACCATAGACCTCAGAAGCCAGAATGTAGCCGTCCTTGAGTTTTCCCACAAACAGGCTTTGCCCACTCCCCTTCTGAGCCAGAAACAAATGACAGGGATAAAACGGGTGCTGCATGACAACGGCCAAAGATCCTGCGCAATTGTTCATCAAATCGGCAAAACGTTTCTCTGGTCGATCTTCCGGATCTGTTCCGAGTCTATAGAAAACAGGAAGTATTTTGGCATCCGTAGTCACGGATGGGTCGATGGCGTATCCATTCCCTTGGACATAAGATTCAACCAGGCCCGTGTAGTTATCGACATCGCCGTTGAGGACAAATAGCGCCAATCTGTCAGAAAGGCTTTCTTCATGTTCCTTTTCATAAAGTATTCCATCGGTAGGGTGGCAGTTGGGTAAACTTATGATGCCGTTTGAAGCCCATCTGGTGTGGGCCAGAATATTGACCTGATCAATGTGAGCGGCAGTAGACCACAAGACTTCATCTTCCAGTACGGCGCGTCTGATGCCCGCTGTGTTGTCACCAAGTCGTCCTACCAGATTGGCAATCTTGTATACAAATGTCGCAATAAGCCTGTCGCCCGACAATTCAATAGTGTGAACAGAACTCTTTATTCCGTTTTCCACTTTCTCAACATGAGACGGAAAGCTCTTGTCCGAGATTAGAAAGTCGGTTCTAAGACTTTTGTCGTGTATAAGAAACTGCACTGAAATTCCGGCTGAATCTCTGCCTCGGACCTCGAGTCTATCGATATTCTCCAGCACTCTTTCAATGGACCAGGCTGCAAATCTCTGTTCACGCTCTGAAGACGGATTTACAAACGAATCCTGAAGCAAAGCCTTTGCTCGCCCAACATTTCCGAGCACCTCATGCCGTATTTGCCAAAGGCAATCTTTTGCGTCCTGAGAAATTTTATCAATGGTATCCAGATCGTGGCCTTTGGCTCCAAGACCCGACAAAGACGCCAGGATTCTTTCCAGTGATAGTGATATTCTCTCAATCTTGTGTCTGAAAATCCCGTTCTGGATCAGTTCAAAATGAAGATCAAAAGACATAAGGTCATCAAAATGCCACATCAATACTTCGATTGGTCTAGCCATGTCATCAAATGAAACCGGTTTTGAACAACAGTCTTCGAAGTTGACCAGCAACTCATCGACCCAACCAGGATCACTATTTGTTTTCCATCTGTTATTGCTAACAAAACCAGCTATTCCGCACACGAATTCTTCCCCTTTCGAAGCGTCTGGTCACAATGCTTTCTACAAAAATTTCTTTCCAGCGTCTAATTTTCTTGCGCTTACTGCGGCATTTCCAGATTACGTCCAACCAGACAGAGTTTTTAATAACATAATTATATTTAAAATCCTTCAAGATTATTTTGAAGTAGTTTTTCGACGAATTTTCTCAGTAATCAATTAACAGAACGGCTGTTTCAATTGAAATCGCGAGATTCCAATAATACCAAAACTGTCATGAAATATGAAATCAACTTACTCAAAGGAATTGATGCCTTTCAAGCCGAAAACATCAACCTTTTTGAAGCGAATTCATTCCAACCCCGATTTTGATGGATTCCTCCCCGTAGGGGGGCAATTGTTTTGACAAAGATTGAGACATGGCGTAGAGCCTGAGATGACAATAAATTATTTTTGAAACAGTGACCGTCTCTATGTGTCGGGTTAGCGCCGATTTTAAAGTTATAAACGCGGCTCTGGAGTTTACAGGAGGCCTTAGTTGATAGATTTTCACACCCACACCTTTTTCAGCGATGGAGAACTGGCCCCGAGCGAACTTGTCCGACGTGCGGCCTGCAAGGGCTATCAAGCCATAGGCCTGACGGATCACGTTGACAGTTCAAATTTATCGCATGTGATAACAAATGTGACACGGGTGGCCAAAGATCTGAACCGTTATCAGGATTGTAAGGTGATCCCGGGAGTTGAAATCACTCATGCTCCTCCGGGTCAGATAGGTGAACTGGTCAAGAAAGCTCGCGATCTGGGAGCGGTGATAGTGATAGTTCATGGAGAGACCATAGTGGAACCGGTTAGCCCCGGCACCAACATGGCCGCAATTGAAGCAGGCGTAGACATACTGGCGCATCCCGGACTAATCTCGCTCGAGGAAGTGATTTTGGCTGCCCAAAATGGAGTCAGGCTGGAAATTACTTCCAGAGGGGGACATTCCCTGACCAACGGACACGTCGCCAGGTTGGCAAAACAGGTAGGCGCTCTGATGGCAATAGACACGGACACCCATGCTCCCAGAGATCTGATCGATCGCGAGCAGGCGATAAAAGTTTTGATGGGGGCTGGCTTGGACATGGATCATGCCGAGAGTGTAATGAAAATGAACTGCGATTTGATGTTGGAAAAACTGGCAAACATCTAATTTGTAAATACCCTGTTTTTACGGCCCAAGATTTAGTTTTATGAGACGATTCAAGAACTCAGCCTTGAAAAAAAATCTCCTTTTTGCTACTTTCTCTGGTTTAACTATCGAAACTGGTCGAGATTGCCGCCAATCCCGAACTGCAGGTGACAATTGATGAGAAAAAACCGTCTGGGTGGCTCAATTCTGTTTCTCGTCATCCTAATGGCGCTATTTGTAGCCTTGGCTGTTGGATTATCAAAGTTCCTCGAGTCTGAGGATCAGGAGTCAGGGCTCATGGAGGCATGGGATTATGGTTCAAAAGTAGGGGTTATTCCCATCGAAGGAACCATAATGACCTCGGACGAAATCCTGAAAGACCTTCGAAAATTTCACAAGAGATCGTCAATCAAGGCAATAGTTATCAGGATAAATTCCCCGGGTGGAGCAGTAGCGCCTGCCCAGGAGATTTACAGGGAAATTGAACGAATAAAAAAGAAAAAGCCGGTAGTAATTTCCATGGAGACGGTTGGGGCTTCCGCCGCTTATTACATAGCGTCGAATGCTACCAGGGTAGTATGTTCTCGAGGCACCATCACCGGTAGTATCGGAGTCATAATGATGCTCCCGGACATTCACAAAATTGCTGAGAAGATAGGCGTGGGAGTAAACATAATCAAAGCCGGAAAATTCAAGGATATTGGATCAGGTTTCAAACCGCTGACGGATGACGAAAAGCAGATTCTTGAGACATTTGCAGTTGAGATTCATGACCAGTTCATCAATGATGTGGCCAGTGGAAGAAAAGGCAAGATTTCCATGGATAAATTGCGAGAAATATCTGATGGCCGTTTCTTCTCAGGGGAGAAAGCCCAGGAGTATGGGCTGGTAGATGACATGGGCAATTTCTTCGACGCCGTTCAAATTGCCGCAGGACTTGCAGGCATAAAGGGAGATCCCCAATTGGAGTTCCCCCGGAAGAAATGGAATAATTACTTCGACCTGGTCCTTGAATCAGCCACCAGTGCAGTGGCACGATTTTATCATAACGCTGATTTATCGGCCTCCCCTGCAGTAAGATGAGACAAATCGGAATGTTGGGTTTTGCAGTTCAATGGTGATGCCTGGGTTTGAGGAATTTACCAACGGATGTCCGGTCTGCCGGGATAACCAGTTAACTTTTTTTGACTTCTGGTTTTTATTCATTCTAGAATGGAGCGCGCAAAATGATGGTGAATGAGTCCCTAACTTTTGATGATGTATTTTTGGTCCCTCAGTACTCTGAGTTGTTGCCATCAGGTGTGGATGTCCAGACCAAACTGACTGAATCTATCACTTTAAATATCCCGCTGGTCAGCGCCGCAATGGACACCGTGACTGAATCGGCAATGGCCATAAGCCTGGCCAGACAGGGTGGAATAGGGATAATACACCGTAATCTGGGGATCAAGGAGCAGGTCAGAGAAGTCGACAGAGTCAAGCGTTCGGAATCCGGAATGATTGTTGATCCCATCACCATAAATCCTGATCAGAAAATATCAGACGCCCTGCAGATAATGAAAAAGTACAGGATTTCAGGTGTGCCTGTTACCGTGAATGGTTATCTGAAGGGTATTCTCACCAATCGTGACCTGCGGTTCGTTGATGATCTGAACATGCGGGTTGACCAGGTCATGACTAAAGAAGACCTGATCACCGTTGATGAAAGAATAGGAATTGAAGAGTCCAAGGCTTTATTGCATAAACACAGAATTGAAAAACTTATAGTTGTCGATCAGGATTATCGAGTCAAGGGGCTTATAACTATCAAGGATATTCAAAAAGCCATCACCTATCCAAATTCGGCCAAAGACGAATTGGGGCGCCTTCGTGTGGGAGCGGCAGTCGGTGTTGGTCCCGACCGGGAGGCCCGGGTTGACGCCTTGCTTAAGAGAGGGGCGGATGTCATAGTTGTCGATACATCTCATGGGCACTCCAGGAATGTGATTGAGGCGATCCGTGACATCAAGAGGAATTACAGGAATGTTCAGGTCATCGGTGGCAATATTGCTACGCCGGAGGCAGTGGAAGATCTGGCCGCAGCTGGAGTTGACGGCGTGAAAGTGGGAGTCGGGCCGGGTTCCATATGTACGACAAGGATTGTAGCGGGCGTGGGTGTGCCGCAAATATCGGCTATTCTGAACTGCTACGAGGCTGCTTCCAAGCTGGGTATTCCCATAATAGCCGATGGCGGGGTAAAATATTCCGGAGACGTAACAAAGGCGCTTGCCGCAGGCGCAAGCGCAGTGATGTTGGGAGGCTTGCTGGCAGGAACAGACGAAAGCCCGGGGGAGATGGTCTTATACCAGGGACGTTCTTACAAGTCTTATCGTGGTATGGGATCTCTTGAAGCCATGCGAGAGGGATCAAAAGACCGATACGGACAACAGGACGTGACAGCTGAGCACAAACTTGTTCCTGAAGGAATAGTCGGTATGGTTCCAGCCAAAGGACCTGTGGCAGATTCTGTGAACCAGCTCATGGGTGGACTGAAAGCGGGAATGGGTTATCTGGGCGCCCATAACCTGACTGAACTGAGAGCACGGGCAAAATTCGTAAAAGTCACTGCGGCGGGACTCAAAGAGTCACATGTCCACGATGTCGTAATAACAAAAGAAGCTCCGAATTACCGTAGAGAAGCCTAATAGCCGCACGAGGACACAATGATCAGAGCTACAATTTTTGGCGCTACAGGGTATACTGGAATAGAATTAGCGAGGTTGTTGACGGCTCATCAACATGTAAGAGTTGAAGCGGCCAGTTCCCGGCAGTGGGCCGGAACAATGGCGTCGTCCCAGTTCCCTTTCATACCTGCCCACAAAGATTTTCCCTTGAAATCCATGGAAGAGGTTCTCGATGATTGCATTTCAGATGTGGCGTTCCTGGCACTGCCTCATGGAGAGTCTTTCAATGTGATCAGGACCTTACTGAATAAAGGCGTCAAGGTCATCGACCTGTCTGCTGATTGCAGGTTGACGGATTTACAGACCTACGAAGAATGGTATGGGCCACATAAAGACCCTGACCTGCTGGGCAGCGCAGTATATGGATTACCCGAAATCAAGAGAAATCTTGTAAAAGAAGCTGAGCTTGTCGCCAATCCCGGTTGTTATCCCACAACCGTAATCCTGGGCCTGGCGCCTTTGCTCGACGCCGATTTCGTAGATGTCTCCGTGCCTGTGGTTGATTCCAAATCGGGGATTTCCGGGGCCGGTAGGGGGGCTAAACTCAACACCAGCTTCTGCGAGTCTGGAGAGGGCTTCAAACCTTACGGCGTCACTGGCCACAGACATATTCCTGAGATGGAACAGGAACTCTCAGCAATTGCAGGCAGGCAAATCAGGGTGCGTTTTACCCCTCATCTGATTCCGGTTTCACGCGGTATGGTGAGCACGATTTATCTTCCGCTGAAGTCCGATGTTACCGCCACTAATTTGAGAGAGATCTATCTGGAAAGATATTCAAACGAGCCATTCATAAGAATTCTTACTCAGGGGATGCAGCCGGACACTGTAAAGGTTAGAGGTTCGAACCAGTGTCACATTGCTCTCGAGGTAGACGTCAGAACCAACATGATGATTGTCACGGTTGCGATTGACAACCTGGTAAAAGGGGCGTCTGGAGCGGCTGTTCAGAATATGAACATCATGTCGGGAATCGATGAAGCTGAAGGACTGATGGGAATGCCCCTGTTTCCATGAAAACAGTATCGCATTCTGGGACAGTTCCCAAAATCGCAAAGAGATGAAGAGAGGGCGGGCATGGAAAGAAAAGTAGGAGTTGATCTGGGCTTGACCTCGGAAGAGAAAGCCCGGCTTCTTGAAATAGTAAAACAGACTGTAGAAGAAGTGAGTCAAGGTAAAAAGGTCTCTAAAATCGACCCTTTTACTGAGAGGCTGCTGGAGCCCAGTGGCGCTTTTGTTACCATTTACAAGAAGGGTATGCTCAGGGGATGTATTGGATCCCTGCAGGCTTCGAAACCTCTTTATCTTACTATTCAGGAAATGGCTCTGTCAGCATGTTCCCATGATCCACGTTTTAGACCGGTGGCCGCTGATGAATTAAAATATCTGGATTACGAGGTATCGGTCTTGACGCCATTCGAGCGTGTCGGAAATGTGGAAGACATAAAAATAGGTATACACGGGCTTTTGGTGCGTAAAGGCTCAAGATCAGGCCTTTTGTTGCCTCAAGTCGCATCCGAGAGAGATTGGGATGTTGAGACCTTTCTTGGTGAAACCTGTCGAAAAGCGGGGCTTCCTCCTCAGGCATGGAAAGAAAATGATACTGAAATCTACGCCTTTTCGGCCGATGTTTTCTAGGTCACCTGTTTTTGAGTCAAATCTTTTCAGGATATTCTGCTGAAACTGCCAGCCATCACAGGAGATAAAATTGAACTGTCCAAAATGTGGTCGGGAAATAGACGTGGTGGAAGGACAGCAATATTGCAGTCATTGCGGAGAGAAACTAGGGCTCGATTTTAACTTGGCTCAGGAAAACAGTGGCGTTCTTTCCAAATCTCCGGATGAATCATCGATCGATCCTCCCGGATCGGAATCCACCCAATATCAGGAATACCCCAGTCCTTGGGAGGATGAGAACTCAACAGGTTTTTTCAGTGGGCTGTTGCTCACTATAAAACAGACAATACTGAATCCTGTCGATTATTTCATCAGAATGCCTCGATCAGGAAAATGGTGGTTGCCTGTGCTGTTCTATATCATAATGGGATTGATTGGAGCCATTCTAGGGTTGATTTCCGGTTTTTTTGTTGAATCCCCTGTTATGACACACGGCGCACTGGTAAAACACATGGCGATCTCATCAATAATGGCGCTCCCAATTCTCCTTTTCATTGAACTGTATTTTGGTGCAATGGTTCTTCATCTGAGCATGATAATATTCGGGGCAGGAGGGGAGAAGTTCCAGACCACACTTAAAATAGTAGCGTATTCCGCCGGGCCCAACATATTTTACGCAGTGCCTTTTGTCGGGTGGTTGTTAGCCGGAATATGGAGTTTCTGGATCACTGTGATTGGAATAAAAGTGGTGGGGCAAGTCAGCACGGCTCGGGCATTGCTAGTGACTCTGGCGCCGGCCTTCATTGTAATTTCTGTTTTGATTGGACTTGTCTTTCTGATCATGGGATTGGTCGGTATTTCAAGCATTATTTGAAATGAATCTGACAGCCTGACCAACAAGTCACACATTCTCAAATTGGGCGGCTGTGTCACTCTTCGAGATAAACCAGTTTTGAAAAAAACACTCCTGTTTCACGTTTTGCCCTGTTTTCAAGAGAGCCTACCATGATTTTGTGCAAACCTGAATCCGGATGCTGAACTGAGATAGAAACTTCGCCCTGCGAGAAATAAGTGAGGTTTCTTAACGATGGAAATCCCCCAGACCTGCATGATGGAAACAATCCCCAGAAAAAAACCTTGGGAAGATCGGTTAACAGGGAGTATTCGACCAAAGGGGCAGGGACGTTCTTCCCGTCGATTGTGGCCCAACCACGTGGCGGTTCCTGTGTCCCCCGCCAAACATGATAACTCGGCTTATTCCCGGTAAATATAGGGACAATCTGAAAATTAAGCCCTAGCTCGTTGGTGACAGTGGCGATCAATGACGATTCTTCCACCTTCACCTCAGAAGGGTAACATTTCCATAAAGTGGAAGTCCTATGGCGCCCTTGACCTGTTATGAAGTCTCGTATGATCCAGAACAGGCCCTTAACGAAGATCACGGTTCGCTCAGAATGGAAATGTTCAACCTGTTCGAATTCCTCCTTTTCACGAACCCCGTGGGCCACTATTAAATTCTCGGAACGTTCCACGATCAAATTCTTATCCGCAGGACATATGCGGCTTTGATATTTGAGAGCAGACCGACACGGCTCCAAATCATCCACCATAACAACGTTATGTGATCCGGCGGACCGATAGTAATCGGATGAAGGGCCAGGGGCATACTCCTTGATTCCAGGATCAATCAGACCAAGGCGCCCATTGAAACAGACATCTAAAGACAGGTTGTCATTATGTGCGTGGGCGGCCCCAGCAGGTCCTGACCTGAAAATGAGAAAATTGTCCAAATCAGCCTTGCCTGAGCGCATGATTACCAATCCGCAGTCACGGAAGTGTTCAGGTTCTGGAATATTAAAATTTCCTTCAGAAATTTTTTCATGAGTTGTGGGCAATTCTCCCACGAGTCTGTATATCTTGCGCGTTAACGCTGAGTAATCGCTTCGAACTCCTCCGGAGTCATTTATAGAGGGCCATGTTCCGTCGGGCCGTTTGAGAGAATTGAGATAGAAGGCCGCTTTTTGAAGCTTTGAGTCGAATTCTGCAGGAACACCTGTTGACCTGAAAGCGACTACTGACCTGAATTCGAGTAATGAATTCAGACATATCGAATGATATAGGGGCGATATTTCGAAATGAGAGCCATCATCAAAAAACTGTTTATCACATTGTTGAAAAGTCCTGTGAGCGCCTACTTGAAACCAACTTTGGGCCTCCTGAAACTGCGGGAACAGGAGTCCTGTTATCGCCAGGGCGCAGGATTCGACAATTATCCAGTTGTTTGGGTGTCCTTGATGATCCATCAATGACCTGGCGTGCTCCCATATGGATCTCAACATCAGCAGTCTGGTTTCCCTAGAGAAAGACGGATGGCTCCACGTGAGTCCAATTACCCAAAACCACTCTCTTAACCTCCAGGCCACAGTGAGGGTTTCCCAAGTTGGACCGGCCCCTCCGTTTGAACTTAAAGGGACAGGATTTGATAAAATCCAGTTTTGAATTACTCTATCGACAGTTGACGCACATTTGGAACAACCGGTTTTAGCGCTATGCAACGCCAATGGTCTCAAGAAGTGATGCCTGTTCAGAAAATGAGTCCATTCATGGGCGCCCAATGGATTGTGATACCAATCCGGAATACCGAAAATTCGCTCCCCCATGATAATTCCACGCAATATCTTATCCGCTGAATCAGTCGGGTAAGGATGGGGAGCTGGAACAAGGTGACTTTCATCTGAAATAGTAAACGGAACAGGCTGATCAGGCTGGGAAACATCCCTGAAAAATGGTTGAGTCGATTGTTCGCTGAGTTTGAAATGAGTCAGCACACTAAAATCAGTACGCAGCGTTTTCTCAAGGCCGGAGGGCTGAAGTCTGGGTCCGCTGGGTTTTCGACGCCTGACTCCATATATTCCAAAAAGTTTGATGGATATTGGATCAAAAGATACTTGATCGCGATCACGAATGACAAATATTTCCAGGAAACCGGCTGTTGTCCAGTCAGGGGTTTTTCCATAGAATCCAAAGCTCTCTGTTGGGAAGGTTAGTCTTGCCCTGGTCAACTTTTCGAGGAGTTCTCTTCCACCGCTAAATGACATGTAAGAGCTTGATTTATCGGGTTTTTCAGTGCCATGACGCAACGTCAACCCCACCAGGGCTGAGTCGATGGAAAAATTCTCCAGATCTACTTCTAAAGAATCATATATACCAATTTCGCCCGGCTTTAACTCCACGCCGAGTGTGAGCCTTTTTGACCCGGTTGTAACTCTGTCGTGGCCGATCGAAACGCCGTTCGTTGAGGTAAATCGATCAGCGACGAAGATTAGCTGGCTGTCCAGGATTTCATCACGAGAAAAATCTGTAGGAGGCAGATCTGGTATCAACATGCGACGTCGTTGAGGTTCAGCTTCACCAAGTGTTCGATGATACTGTCAACAAGAACTATAGGATCAGTGTCGGACAAAATTGTCGCCAGGGTTTTCTTTGCCGACAACCCGGCAAGTTCCATGTACTTGTCCGAGAATCCTCCGCTGGACTCCAGAATTCCTATCACGTTGTTTTCGCAAAAATCGTCAAATGCGATAGTGAATTCGTTCAAGGTTCCCATTCCGCCGGAAACAAAAACACAGGCGTCACAGCTTCTGACGAGTACCACGTTTCTACCCTTATTGCCCATACCCGTAAAAATCATGGTTTCAGAATCGACAGGATAGCCGAAATCATTGAGGTGATTCATGCGGTTCATAGCTGGAGAGACCGCAATCGTCATCCCTCCGTGTTCCATTGCCCCAAGGACAGCGCTATGAGGCAAACCTGGGCATCCGCCAGTTAATAAGATAGCGCCGTGACTGGCAGTTTGTTTGCCGATAGCGTACGCCTGTTTGCCGGAGAGAGAATGTTCAGGCTCTCTGGCTGATCCCATGACTCCTATTTTAAATTTTGGTAGTGAGCCCAAAGAAACTCCGATAAATTCTGATTTGTTGGTCATCCCGTTTAAGATGGGCGCAACGAGCCTAAGCTCAACTTGACAGCCTATTACGTTCGGTATAACTATTCAACGATTATTCTCATCGAAGGGTTTGGTTTTCAACATGATTGAATACGCGGCAATTGTACTGGCGGCGGGCAAGGGCACAAGAATGAAGTCCAATCGATGCAAGGTTTTGCATGAGATTGCGGGAAGACCAATGATAGCCTACGTGCTTGACGCAGCCAGAGCCGCCGGGGTTGACAGGATATGCGTGGTCCTAGGACACCAGGCGGATAGCGTGAAGGAAAGCCTCCAGGGGGAAAAGCTCATTTTTGAGCTTCAGGAACCTCAACTTGGCACTGGTCATGCGGTCGATTCCGCTCGCAATGGCTTTAGCGGCTTCAACGGACGCATTCTTGTTTTATGTGGGGACATTCCTCTGGTCAAAAGCTCCACTCTGAGGTCCATGATCGATTTTCACGAGTCAGCGCAGGCTAGAATAACCGTCATGACGGCAATTGTGGAAAATCCCCACGGTTATGGAAGGATCAAGAGATCCGAACATGGTTTGGTTAACAGAATTGTTGAGGAAAGAGATGCAGATGAAGATGAGCGTCGTATCAATGAAATAAACGCCGGTGTCTACATAGTGGAATCGAGGCTTTTGTTTGATCTTCTGAAAAGGCTGAAGCCAAACAACGCTCAGGGAGAATACTATTTGACTGACATAATTGAGGAATCCAACAAAGACGCAATACCTGTTCATGCTTACCGCATCCATGATTTCTCAGAGGCTTCAGGAATAAATTCCCGGGCCGATCTCGCCTTTGTCTCCAGGAAAATCTACCAGGGCGTGGCTGAGCAGCACATGAGAGAGGGTGTCACGATCATCGACCCGGACACAACCTACCTGGATTGGGATGTAAGCGTGGGAGTAGACACGGTCATCTGGCCTGGCGTTGTCATTACCGGCCCAACAGTTATTGGTGAGCGATGTGTGATAGAGCCTCACGTTTTCATATCTGACTGCCGTATAGGGGATGACTCCAGAATCCTCATGGCGTCAAGGCTGGACCGCTCCACAGTCTCAGAATCCACGTCGGTGGGTCCCATGGCCCACCTGAGACCTGACGCGATGATAGGTAAAAATTGTCGTGTCGGCAATTTTGTGGAAGTGAAAAAAACGATTTTGGGAGATGGAAGCAAGGCGTCGCATCTCACATACCTCGGAGACAGCGAAATAGGGCGGAACGTAAACATAGGCTGCGGTACTATTACATGCAACTACGATGGAACAAGGAAACACAAAACATCCATAGGCGATCACTGTTTTGTCGGTTCTGATGTCCAGTTTGTGGCGCCGGTGACAGTCGGGGAGGGTTGCGTGATTGGAGCAGGGAGCACCATAACCAAGAATGTTCCTGAAGGTTCACTCGCAGTAACTCGCGCCAAGCAGAAAATCTATCAGTTAAGGTCAGGTCAAGGACCAAAATCTGAAAATGAAAATAGCTAGTCTGGAGTTAAATGGAAATGTCTGTTTGGCTCCAATGGCTGGAATAACCGACGCGCCGTTTAGGAGAATAGTCCAGCATTTTGGGGTCTCCGCATTATGGACCGAAATGATCAGCGCTCACGCAGCCCTGAGGTCGCGAAAGTCTCTTGAAACGGTCGACCTCACACGGCATTTTGTTCCAATGTTTTTTCAGATTGTTGGTAGAGATGCCACCGTGATGTCGGAGGCGGCGACTCTTCTTCAGGGATTGGGAGCCTCGGCTATAGATATAAATATGGGATGTCCGGCCCGAAAAGTGGTTGGCTCAGGTTCGGGTGCGGCCTTAATGAAAGATCTCGGCTTGGCCGGGAGAATCATTCGGTCGGTGCGCAGATCAATCTCGATTCCATTAACCATAAAAATGCGCCTGGGCTGGGACGAAAAAAGCTTTACGGCTCCGGAACTATCCGCAATAGCGGAGCAGGAAGGTGTCGATGCCATCATAATACATGGTCGCTCACGGTCCGCCGGTCATTCAGGTCCGGTTTCGGCCGATCTGATCGCAGAGATAAAATCAAGACTATCGATTCCGGTAATCGCCAACGGGGGCATCAACCAGGTGGAGGACGCCCGGGAATTGATGCATTCATCAAAATGCGACGGAGTCATGATTGGTAGAGGGGCCTTGGGAAGGCCGTGGTTGCCCCGCCTGATCATGTCATCAATGCAAGGAGAAGAAAAAGTGTTGGTTGACGAGACTGTTTCTGATACTATCTACCAACATTTTATGGACCAGATTGAAACCTTTGGTGACAAAGTTGGCGTCCGAAGGATGCGCAAGCATTTGGGATGGTATTCCAAAGGTTTTCCAAACGGCACAGATTTTAGATTTCAGGTGTTTCGGGAAACTGATCCGACAGTGATCGTTGACCTCATCAGAAACTTTTTTGGAAAGGTCGCAATTTCATGAAATCCGAAAATGAGGAAGTCACGACCCTGTCCGGAGAAGTTTGCGAATTGGAGACACACCGTACGGCTCCAGAAAGAATGGGGGCCAAGATTACTGAATCTCTTGATTGTCTGGTGGAATACCTTGTTGACAACAATGTTGACGGCATTCACCCCCTCATAATGGGTGAGATAGAAAAACGACTCATTATCAAGGTTCTTGAACGTAGCAGGGGAAACAAACTGAGAGCAGCCAAGAGTCTAGGGATGAGTCGCAATACGTTTCACCGGAAAATGCTCAAGCTTCAGGAAGCTGATAGCCAGGGCAGTGCGGATTCGTGATCCAGGCGAATGGCTTGGTTCCGATTTCAAGGGTCTTGCCAGTGATGATCGTTGGGCATCGATTTTCCGATAGTCGGTTGAAGCAGCAACACCCCTTGATCTGAAAGAAAATGCATCACTAAGGGTGTGGCAGCATGTTTCTGATCCCTGTAAAAAGAAATCGTTCTGAAAAATTTTTGGTTAGTTTTTTGAACGTATTTTATATGCAGGCGAGGATTACCTGATCGAGTGTATGTAGAAACATCCATAATTGTGGTTAGCGTGCTTGCGGGCGCTTACATGGCGTGGAACATCGGGGCCAATGATGTGGCCAATTCCATGGCTTCAGCCGTTGGGGCCCGAGCTATAACGCTGCGTCAAGCCCTGTTCGTGGCCACTATTCTAACCTTCCTCGGGGCCACACTTGTGGGATCCCATGTTGCTCAAACAATCAGGAAAGGTATAATAGACTCTCAGGTCATAGGCGATCCCAAGATAATTCTTCTTGGGTTGTTGTCAGCGCTATTGTCCGCTTCCCTGTGGGTCTGTCTTGCAACGTATCAAAACCTGCCTGTCTCCACGACACATTCCATAGTAGGCGCCATGGTGGGATTCGGGTTGGTAAGCGGAGGAGCGGCAGCAGTCAACTGGTCGCAGGTAATCTATATTGTGATTTCATGGATCCTTTCTCCGGGGCTAAGCGCCGTCTGTTCATTTCTCATTTTCAAATTTATTGACAGGACAGTGTTGTCCAAAATGGACACAGTTCATGGGGCCCTGAAAACAACTCCGGTGCTCATTGCAGCCACAATATGCATCATGACCCTCTCGCTTTTTCTGGATACCCCCCTTAGCCGGAAACTTGGATTTGGAGCTGCCCAGTCATTTTTAGCCTCACTTGCCGTAGGAGTCACCACTTACTTTGTTTGTGTTTTATGGTTGCGAAGGCTATTTGCGCGTTATGAAATCGGAGTGGCTGAGGACATATTCAGATACCTTCAGGTCATGACTTCATGTTATGTGGCTTTTGGAAATGGAGCGAACGATGTGGCTAATGCAATGGGGCCACTAGCCGGCATTTATTTCATTTACTCCACGGGGTCGGTAGCCTCGTCATCCCCCGTGCCGGTATGGATGCTGGCTTTTGGAGGATTCATGATCTGTGTCGGGATATGTACGTGGGGCTACAGAGTCATAGAAACAGTAGGGTCAAAGATCACCGAATTAACCTGCATCAGGGGGTTTGTGGTGGAGTTCTCCGCAGCCACCTTGATATTAGTCGCTTCTATGCTTGGTCTACCGGTATCCACCACTCACGCAGCCATTGGAGCGTATGTTGGAGTTGGTTTTGCCAGAGGATTGCAGGCGCTTGATCTCGGGGTCATCTGGAGGATCATGTTGTACTGGGTTATCACAGTGCCCGTGGCAGCGGTCACCTGTGCAGTAATATACACTATATTGACGGCAATTTATTGATTAGGCAGGTGATTCATGAGGAACCCTCTTTTAAACATGATCAAGCGTTCTCCCTTTGAGAATACTTTGAAGCATTCTTTGAAAGTTGCAATGTGCGGTCCGGTCTTTGTGAAGGCTGTCCAGGCATATTTTAATGGAGAATCGGATCAGTTCGAACTCCTGAAGGAAGAAATACGGGATATCGAGGCTGAAGCGGATAAAATCAAACGCAATGTTCGGTCGCATTTGCCTCCGTCCATATTGATGCCCGTAGAAAAGTCCGTCTTTTTCAGCTTCCTACGGGAGGCGGACAAAGTTGTAGATTGCATAAAGGACGCCTTATACTGGATGTCATATTACAAATTGTCGATCCCTGAAGACATCCAGAAGGACTACATAGTGTTGGTCAGAGAAGTAGGGGACTATCTGGGATTCTTGCCTGAAATGGTTCTCAGGGCGCATACATTCTTTCAGACACGAATGGAGTCGGATCGGCAGGCAGTGAAGGACGTAATTGGGGAAATAAGATTCCGTGAAAAAGAATCGGACGATCTGGAAAAGACGATGTATATAAGGCTGTGCGCTGACGAAGACCTGGATCCAAAGACATTTTTTCTGATGATTCGCCTCGTCGAAACCACCGGAAACATTGCTGATCACCTTGAAAACAGCGGCGATATGATAAGGATCATGATAGCGAGGTAACTCAAGCCTGAAATCGGTTTAGAACATCTTGACTACTATGTCGCTGATGATGTTGGCCGCCTCGTCTACCCGGTCTGCGCTTCGGTTGAAGTGTCTGTAAATCTCCCGGTACGCAAACATCAGGCGGGGCTCTTCTCCTGCGAACAGTTCTTTGAGAGCGGCCAGAAAAGTGTCGTTCATCTTGTTCTCCACTCTTTTAGCCCTGACAGCATACTCAACAGCCACATTAGGGTTCTTTTTAAGATGTTTGATGGCGTTGACCAGGTTTTCCGCCCCTTTGTGAAGCAATTCGGCCATTTTGATCAGAAACGGATTAGCCGTCACCTCAAATGTTTCCATCTCCTTGACAGTGTTCTGAGCATGATCGATCACGTCATCTATCGCCCTGGATAGCGAGAAGATGTCTTCTCTGTCCATTGGGGTCAAGAAAGTCTGATTCAGTTCGTCTATCAGTATCCGGCGAATGTCGTCAGCTTCCTGCTCAAGTTTTTTTATGTCTTCAGGGTTTCCTGTTCCTGAAAGAAAGTCCGCAAGGGCTTTGCAACCGGCCAGGGTTTTCTCCGCTTGAGCCTGGAGTAGTTCGTAGAAATCAACTTCTCTTTTGCGTCCAAATATCTTCCAGAAGGCCATGGGCATTCCTCTATACAAGCAAGATGATTTTATTCATTAGCCAGCAAAGGCCTGACCCTATCAATGCGCTTACCGGAAACGTAAGAAACCACGCGTAGGCGATGTTAGCCGCAGCAGACCATCTGACCCCGCTCAACCTGCGAGACGCTCCTACACCCATGACGGAGGAGGCGATGATCTGGGTTGTGCTCACGGGAAAGCCAAAAAACGAAGCCGAAAGTATGACTCCAGTTGAGGCTAGCTGCGAAGCGAATGAATGAACCGGCTCCATGCGGCAAATGCCGAAACCCACCGTTTTGACTATTCTCCAGCCTCCAAATGCCAACCCGCAGGAAATTGCGGCAGCGCACCCGATAATTGCCCAGAAAGGTAAAGGGAGGGGGCCATGCATTTCACCGAGTCCGGCAGCCAGCGCTATCGATATGAGACCCATGGATTTCTGAGCGTCATTTGAGCCATGAGTGGCGGCAAGGAAAATCACGGTCGGTTTCTGAAGGGACGCAAACAACCTGCCTACTCCCCTGTGCGAAGACCTGAACGACGACCTGATTGCACAGAAGATGAAATAACCGAGTATTATCCCGATCAGAGGAGAGGTTAACATCGGAAGAACCACAGTCATGAGAACTTTTTCGATAGAAACCGAATCCGGTCCCATGGACACAATGCCTGCCCCCACCATTCCGCCGAGCAAGGCATGTGAGCCACTGGAAGGGACTCCAAGGTACCAGGTAGGCAACTTCCAGATGATGGCGGCTGTCACCGCAGACCCCAGAAGAACATAAAGAGAGATCACCGGTATACTCTCCAGCATCTCCGGCTTGAGAATATTACTGGACATAGTTGCGGCGACAGCAGTTCCCAGCAGCAATGGTCCCAGAAATTCACCGACACATGCCAGGGCCAACGCCCTCATCGGACGTATGGACCTCGAACATATTATTGACGCTATGACGTTTCCACCGTCGTGAAACCCGTTGACGAAAGCGAAAGCGAATATCATCGAAACACAAATATAAAAAGCTGTTTGTTCCAACATTTGCTATCTAAAAAAACAACCGCCCGTACGATTAAATTCGACAGGCGCTGGCAGAATAAGTCTGTTAAAGAATGTAAACCGTGATTTTTGACCCGTTGAAGACTCCATGGATGCACAAAATGTGCCTCGGCGACCCAATAATGTGGAAATGTCAACGCCAGGAGGCCCATGGATGTTTTCCTTCACGGCTCTGCAAGACCACACTTAATGACAAAGGTAAAAAAATTAATCAAGTAATTAGTACGTTTGTGGCTATGGGATTCCAGCCAATGAACACCGATAACCCTTTGGATTGGCATCAAGAAATAGAGATGTTTTTTACATAATGTCAATGTTGTTTACACCATTCAGACGCATGAGAAGACCATAGTGTTTACTATCGGGTTTTCGGATCCCGGAGAGGAAGAATGATTTGAGCCTTTTTACAGGACCCTTCAATTTAACTTAGTTCTTGACACATAACTCTAAAGAAATATAATTATGATGGTTCATAAAAAAACTAGAGTGGAGATTTCAATGGATTCTGAAAAGCCTGTTGCTCTTCTCGAAGAAAAGCTCATGAGACTTATTGAGCAGAACGATCAGATCAGAAGAGAGCAGGAAAGGTTCGGTCGAGAGCTTGAAAAAAGGGACAAACGCATAGGTGAATTGGACCGGACTCTGAAGAAAGTGCAACGTGATCACAAGGCTGCTAAGGGTAAATTAGACAAAATAATCGAGAAATTGGAGGCTTTCACCTGATAGACTACAATGGGAATATGTTGGTTCATGACGCCGATAACTCTCATGAACATTCTGAAGCGGTCACTTTTTAATTGTTTGGCCACGGATATCACACTAGAGGCATTGTCACCGGAAAGTAATCGGTGTACTGAATGCGGGCGCCTCCGTGATCAACGACTGAGAAAACAGACCAAGACTTTGTACACATTTTATTAGTGTATCCCCACACTCTCGAACTAACACGACCAGCCGCTCTGAGAGCGCTGGGTCAGAGAATGCGAGAGTTGGAGAGCGGAAGACTGGACCGATAGATTTTAAAGGCTGACGACCCCGAAGAGAAGAACGATTAACCTTCCCCTGCGCGGTGCGTGTGTGGCAACAATTTTTTGAGCCAACACTCAAAAAATGGGATCCGCCCCCGGTTATGGTGAGCAAGCCTGCCTTGAAGCAGGAAGCCTTAAATAACCCTTAGGACCCCACCTGGGAAACCAGGTTCAAAGGTTGTTCTACCACGGCCGACAGCGGGGGAGTTACTACGTTTGGGTCGTGTTTTAACCTGCCCGACAAACCGGGATAAGCGATTAAGCCTCTGGATGGCCGTTCAGGGAACGTATATATAAGTTTTTGTCATAAGTTTCTTAACTTATTGTTCATGCCCTTGACCGATTTTCTGATGTCTCTCCTGTGGGTTTTCTACGCCTAACTATCCCGTGCAATACATAGGACGGAGGGGGTTGTGGGAACCATTCCCGTATTTATCTATGCCCTTGTCGCCTTGATCGCAGGACTTGCTGCGGGTCATTTCGCAGCTCGATACCTGGACAAAAGGCGAATGGAATCAGCAACCAGCGACGCTAATGAAATCGTCAGGAACGCTCAGAAAGAAGCGGAAACGATAAAAAAAGAGGCGTTGCTTCAGGCTAAGGATCAGTTATTCCAGGCGAGAACTGACCTTGAGAATGAAATAAAGGAACGACGAAACGAGTTGTCGATAAGAGAGGCGCGCCTTTTGAAGAAGGATGAAAATCTGGAGCGCAAATCCAGTCAACTCGAGAGCAAAGAAAACACTCTTATAAAACACGAACGTGAAATTGACGCGGGGCACAAGCGAGTAAAGGACAAAGAGAGAGAAGCCGACAGTCTGGTCAAGAAACAGCAGGATAAGCTGGAATTTGTCGCAGGCTTGTCTTCGTTTGAAGCCCGAGAAATGATTCTCAAAAAAGTGGAGGACGAAACTCGTATCGAATGTGGTCGGGTGATTCGTCAAATTGAAGAAGAGACGCACTCTCAGGCGGATAAAAAAGCTAAGGAAATCATTTCCACGGCTATTGGAAGATACGCCGCCGACTACATAGCTGAGCGCACGGTTTCAGTTGTTAATTTGCCCAACGAAGAGATGAAGGGGCGCATTATCGGTCGTGAAGGCAGAAACATCAGGGCCATTGAAGCTGCAACCGGCATAGACCTGATAATTGACGACACACCGGAAGCTGTCATTCTGTCCGGTTACAATTCGGTTCGTCGGGAGGTGGCCAGGCTGTCTCTTGAGAGACTGGTAAATGATGGCCGCATACACCCTGCACGGATAGAGGAAATTGTCAAAAAAGTTACCCAGGAAATGGAAGAGGCCATTGTAGAGGCCGGAGAGCAGGCAAGTTTTGATGTAGGGGTCCACGGAATCAACCCCGAACTCATGAAGCTCCTCGGAAAGCTAAAGTACCGGACATCCTATGCCCAGAATGTTTACCAGCATTCCATTGAAGTGGCCTTTCTGTGCGGCATTATGGCGGCTGAACTTGGCCTGAACCAGAAGAAGGCCAAACGTGCCGGTCTGCTTCATGACATCGGTAAAGCCATCGATCACGAAGTCGAAGGGGCCCATGCAATGATAGGAGCTGACATAGCCAGGCGTCACGGCGAGGCTCCGCTGATAGTGAATGCAATAGCTTCCCATCACGGAGACGAGGACCCCACCAGTCCAATCGCTGTGCTGGTCCAGGCGGCCGATACCCTGTCCGCAGCACGACCCGGGTCCAGACGAGAGATGCTGGAGAATTACGTCAAGCGACTGGAAGACCTTGAAAGAATAGCAGATTCATTCAAGGGGGTTGGAAAATCGTTTGCCATTCAGGCCGGCCGTGAAATTCGCATAATAGTTGAAAACACAAACATCAAAGATGAAGGCCTTACAATGCTGGCCAGGGACATCAGAAAGAAGATCGAAAAAGAGTTGTCCTATCCGGGACAAATCAAGATAGTCGTCATTCGTGAGGCCAGGGCCATAGATTTTGCTCGTTAGTGTTTAGACTTTTACCGAATTGCCGCTTTTCCCATTCAGTCCGGACCGATCAAAAAGGCCAGCTCCAGATTCAAGTCCTGGAGCTTACAGTTTCAAATTTCTGATTCTGGTTTTGTGTACAATGCTTTCCAGCTTTTGAAATCGGAAACTCACAAATTTGCCTGAGCGTGCGAACAAGCCTCGCTGAGCCTGTTCGCTGCCCGACTCGAAATCCACTCTCGGGGGGATGCTCTGGAGAAATTTATGGAAGAATTCGATCGTTCACCTACCGGTGAAGAAATCATGCGACTTTCGTTGTTCCCCGAAATGCTTGGAGGGCTGTCCCACGAATTAGCCCAACCTTTAAATGCCATCACGTTGGCTTGTGAAGTCATGCGGCTGAAGATTGGGCGGACCGATTTATCCGATACCGAGAAGGACTTTTTCGATGTCAGATTGAAAGGTGTTAAAAATCAGGTTACCAGGGCTGTGTCCCTGATGGAACAATTCCGTTTGCTTTTCAATGAGCAGGTTCAACAGGATGGACCGGCCGACATTTACAAATCACTGGATTGTGTTCTGGAACTTGTCATGCAGCAACTATCGGCCCGCGGGATCAATCTGACGATCGAGAAACATACCGACGCTGTTTACAGTAAATGGCCGCCTCGATTGGTGGAGATGGCGTTGGCTCATTGTCTGGTGTTTGTCCGTAACCGGATAGACCGTGTCAGGAAACTGGCTGATGACTCTGCCAAAAGCCTCATGTGCAATTTGTCCATAGAAGTCCGGTCCGTTGATTCTGGCGCTCAGATAGATTTCAGATTCGATGAACGAGGCCACACTGATCAGGATGACTCCTCAGTCGCAGCCATGAGTTCCTTCGGCCTGAGGGCGGCCATGGAGACTGTGGCCATGCACGGCGGCGATCTAATACCCGAAAAGGGCCTTGTCAGACTCATGCTTCCCTAAGAGGATAGAGAAAACCATAAAACCTTTCACACAGTGAAATCCAAATTTCAGCCAGACCCCTTAAGGATTGACAAGACAAAAAGTTATGATATTATCTACAATTAGAAATAGATGGCACTGTAATCACTGGTAAAATGTTATGGGAGTGAAATTGGTGAATTTGATTAAATCCCCATTTTCCTATGGTCATCACCACTTAGCCAGCAGATCAGTGATTTTTGCCGTCTTGTCAATGGCATTTCTCCTGTTTAGTCTCTCCGGTTGTAGTTCCAGGAACGGATTGATGAAAACTGGGATCGAGAATGGTCAATCAGTTACCAATGCTTTCTCCCGGGCACTGGCTTTTGGGGCGGACAGACTAAAGCCGTCCCGCGCCAAAGCAGGAGACTATCCTGATGTGCCTCTGGAAGAAGCCGACCCCAGGGTTCAAAAATTTATCAGGGAATATGCGTACGAAAAACGTGCATCCACAAGAAACTACCTGACTCAGGCTGAGCCTTACCTTCCGATGGTCAAGAAAGTCGTCAAGGACAACGGCCTGCCTACCGAACTGTCATACCTGTTTCTACTTGAATCCGGGGCTGATCCGGAAGCCAGGTCACCGGCAAACGCATTAGGAATGTGGCAATTTATGCCTGCTACTGCAAGAAGTTATGGTCTTAGAGTCGATAGCTATGTGGATGAAAGGCTTGATCCGGAGAAATCTACCAAAGCAGCCCTGCTTTATCTCAAGGATCTTTATGGCATGTTCGGGTGCTGGCGGTTGGCGTTAAGCGCATATAACTCCGGTGAAAACAAGCTGAACAAGGTCCTTTGCCAGGAGGACGCCACCGAATATGATGACATCTGCTCCAGCAAAAAACTCCGGAAAGAAACCCGCGAATTCCTGCCAAGATTTCAGGCGCTGACAATAATTGCCAAGAACCCGGTAAAATACGGGTTTGGCAAGCTTAATGAAAACATTGAACAGGAAACAGCGGAATATGTAACAGTTGAGGGCTCTTACAAACTGGGCGAAATAGCCAGGGCGCTGGGAGAGACCGACGACAAACTAACCGATTTCAATCCTGCTCTGGTCCGAGGGGTCACACCGCCGGATGGGCCTTCTTTTCCATTGAGAATTCCTGCCGGTAAAAAACAAATACTACTGGCCAGTCTGAAGCGTTTAAAGCAGGACGCCCAGCCAAAGCCCGTATATCATGTGGTGTCCAGAGGTGACACACTGAAGGGCATTCTCAAGAAATATGGAGCGACCAAAGACAAACTGGCCGGTCTCAACCCTGATGTAAATCTGAACAGAAAACTGGTCAAAGGACACAGGCTCGTAATTCCTACAACATCCAGAAGAAATGAAAATGTGTCTGAAGTGAGTTCAATACGCAACCGTGGCCGTTCTCATGGATCATGATCCAGAGTCATTCCTGTGAGAGATTTGCCTATTTGGCCTCATGATCTGTAGTCGGCGTTGATGGTCACGTATTCTTCGGAAAAGTCCGACGTCATTATCGTTGCCTCACCTGTTCCCATCTTGAGGTTCAGAGTTAGTGCAAAACTCTGGTTCTGCATCACCTGATGAGCCTTCGTCTCCCAATCGTCTTCCACCAGCTTTCCATCTATGACTATTGCGACTTCCCCTATGAAGAGGTCAACGGAAGCCGGGTCAAACACTATTCCAGAGTTTCCCGCCGCACATATGATTCTGCCCCAGTTGGGATCTTCTCCGTGGAACGCAGTTTTCACCAGTGGAGAATCAGCAATCTTTCTGGCTACTATTCCGGCGGATTTGTCATCAACGGCAGAAATGACTTTGACCTCAACGTATTTGGTTGAGCCTTCTCCATCCATGACTATTTGTTTAGCCAGACTGAGACAGGTCTGCTTTAAGGCCTCAACAAATATTTCCCTGTCTCTGGATGATTTCGATAATTCGATCGAATTGAGAGCCCCGCCCGACAGGCAGACTGCAGTGTCGTTGGTGCTGGTGTCTCCATCGATCGTGATCCTGTTAAAGCTCAAGCCGCAACATTCCTTGAAGGTTTCTGTCAGAAAACCCTGGTCCACCCTGATGTCAGTCATTAGCAGAGCCAGCATAGTGGCCATGTTAGGAGCTATCATACCGGCTCCTTTGCACATGCCGGCGACTGTAAAGGGGCCGGTTGAGAGTTCGGCGTTTACCTGAAATGTTTTTGGAACCGTGTCGGTGGTTAGAATAGCCTGCGCCACATCATTGAAACCATCGGGCCCGAGAGACTCGACCAAGGCGGGAATTCTGGTTTTCATCCGCTCTAACGGAAGCCTGGCTCCGATCACTCCGGTAGACATAGGAATGATCAGTCCCGAGTTTATGGAGATTACTCCTGAGAGCATATCCACAAGGCGCTCGGCGTCTTCCATGCCCTGAGGTCCGGTATAAGCGTTTGCGTTTCCCGAGTTTACCATCACAGCCTGGCACAACCCTCCGGATATGACTTTACGGGTGATGGTAACCGGCGCTGCGTGAACAACGTTCCGGGTTGTAACCCCCGCCGCAACAGCGGACCTTTCAGCTACCACCAGTCCAAAATCCAGACGAACATATCCAACCTTTTTTACTTCTGCGGATACGGCCCCAAATTTAAAGCCATCTATTCTAATAGGGGCGCTATCAGCGCTAATCTCGAGATTCTGTGTCAAATTGCCACTCCATAGTCTAAAAGTCGTTTCAAAAAATTTTCCAAGCCCTCAAACCTTATCGTACGAATGCCAAAAAATGCGGCGCCATCCAGATTCTCCTGGAGATCGTCAATGAATAGGGCGCTGGCAGGGTCGGAGTCGAATAGCTCCAGGGCCTTGGCGTAGTATTCAGGCTCCGGTTTCATACATCCCAGTTGATAGGAGAGAGCGGCCTTGCTGTAAAAGACCACCTCCGGGAATCTGCGGATTATCCATTCGTAATGGGCCTCACTGGTATTTGACATGAGATGGACGTTATAGCGCTGAGCTAATGCCCTGCCAATCCTGATAACATCAGGGTTGGGCCAGAAAATGTCACACCACATGTCCCTGAATTCCTGAACAGTAATATCCAGACCTATCTTGCCCGACATTAATGAGTGAAATTCCTCAAAAGAAATTTTACCACGCTCCAGTCGGTCGGCCGGCTCGGCCAACAAGGCCATGAAACCCGGAGTGTCTCGACGGATGAACTCAGCCATTTCTCCGGGCACGATTTGGGTTAGTTTTTTAAGAGCTACATCCCGATCAAAACCTACAATGACCTTACCCAAGTCAAAGATTATGTCAGTAATCAAATTATAATGGTCAGAGTTTGTCATTCAGGATTTGCGTCTGGTTTTTTTGGAGTCTGTGTGATTACGGTCGATACGGCTTTCCCAGTCATTCATAAAACTAAGAACCACATCTCTCACTGGAAGCCCATTAGTCTGAGCCTCATTCCTGATCATCTCCCAGAACTCACTTATTTCAGGAAATATCTCTCCTGTCAGAGTTAAAACCAGTGTGTTTCCACAGGAACAATTACGGTAGAGCATGGTGAACGCCTTGCTCATGACCCCACCGGCGTCTTCCATCGTCTGGGCTTTGGCTTCCGTATCCCAAATGTACTGATCCAGATCGCAGTAAACCTTTCCGCAGGCCCTACACACTTTTGGTGGAATCCTTCCGGATTTGTTGAGTTGAGCCAGCAGATTCATGAACTTTAAAAAATTGGGGTTTCTCAAAACAGGGGCGCCTAATTCCGCTTTTACAATGACTATGGCCTGAGCCAATCCCATAATTTAACGCAAAAACGATGTGATTGATATTATGCCGATTGTTAATCAAAAACACGGGTTGGGTCAATATTATTCTTGAATGTATCAATTTTTGTAATGGAGCGGGATCAATCATTTCATGATGATTGATCTCTCCTGCCTTTGAGCCATACTTCTATCTGATCTCTCCAGAAGTAAAAAATGGAAATGGCCACGGCGCATACAACAGTCAGCGCTATGAGCAATGTCCAGTTCTCGTCGTACACCGCAGCTCCGCTGTAACTTAACATGATCGTGCCGGGAATCCTTCCGAGAGAGGAAACCAGCACGAAAGTCATAAAGTTCATAGGGCTGAGACCAAGAATATAGGACAGAATATCTTTCGGGAATCCCGGAATGGTGAAAAAGGCCAGAGCAACAAGAATACCCTTCCTGTGGGTCAGAAAATCGAAACGTTCCAACTGTTTGACGCTGACAACCAGTTTGACAAGCGGGAGCCCAATAATTCTTGCGGCAAGAAACGCCGCCACAGATCCTATACTCAGGCCAATAGTAGAATAGATGACATTCGGCCAGACGCCGAAAATGAAGCCACCGACGGCGCCCGTCAATTCACCGGGAACAGGGGCGAAAACAACCTGTAAGGCCTGAACCGCAATAAAGGCGACAGGAGCTGCAGTTCCGAAACTTTCAATATAAAGTCGCAAGTTCTCCTTGGAACTGAACATGTACTGCAAGTCAGCCAGCATGGTCTGCAGATAACCTGTCAATGCCAGAGCCGCCAGGGAGATGAACATCAGGGAAACCAGACTCACTGACAACAATAATTTGCCGCGTTCATTATTCTGTCCCATGTATCAACCTTGTCACTGATCTTGTGGAGTTATCATCATTTTCAAACCGTTCCGTTTCTGCAGAAATACTTTTCATGACTTCGTCCTCCAGGCGATGAATGAGCGGAGGGAATGTCCTGGAATCAAGAGCAGAGATCGCAATGCCTGAATAGGACGAGCAGACATTTTGGACAATTTCATCGGGAACCACATCAATTTTATTGAACACGCGTATCAATGGAATGTTGGTAAGATCAAGACGCTCAAGTATTTTCTCCACTGCATGCAGTTGTTTATCGAAGGCTGGGTTCGAGCAGTCTATCACATGAAGCAAAACATTTGCGTCGCTCAATTCATCAAGTGTAGCCGAGAACGCTGCAAACAGCTCCTCAGGCAATTCATGAATAAATCCGACCGTGTCAGTGATTATAACTTCTGTCTCTCTTGGAAATCTTAGTCTTCTGCTAGTTGGATCAAGCGTAGCGAAGAGTTTATCTTCGACAAGAATATTTGATTTTGTGAGTTTATTCAGCAGGGTAGATTTACCGGCGTTAGTATATCCCACGATCGAAATGACTGGCACGTGTCTTCTGTTTCTAAGTCCCCGTCTCAGGGCCCGATTTTTTGATATTTTTTCGATCTGCTTTTCCAGGAAGCCGATTCTGCTGTGAATCCGGCGTTTATCAATTTCCAGCTTTGTTTCTCCTGGACCTCTTCCCCCGATTCCACCGGTCAATCTCGACAATGCGTCGTCTTTTTCCCGAAGACCCGGAAGCGCGTATTTTAGTTGAGCCAACTCAACCTGAAGCTTTCCTTCCCTTGATTTGGCCCTTTGTGCAAAGATGTCAAGGATCAATTGCGAACGATCCAAAACCTTGACTTCAGTAAAATCAGCTATGGCTTTTACTTGCGCAGGTGTAAGTTCCGTGTCGAATATCATCAATCCGGCCCCTTTTTGCAGGGCGTCCACCACAATTTCACGCAATTTTCCCTTGCCGACCACGAAATGGGGGTCTACGGAGTCCCGTCTCTGGCAAGCTGTCCCCACTACCTGGAGGCCTGACGATTTGGCCAGTTCAATGAGTTCGTTAAGTGATTCTTCTATCTCCCAGTCTCGGCCAACTGTTCTAGCAACCACGTACGCGCGTTCCCCCGATTTGTCGAGGCTGACCGAACTCACCGATTTATCGATTTCATCTTCCAGGGCTTTTACGAAAACCAGAAAATCAGTATCCAGCAAAGAAGGCGCTATCGGAGGAAGCGTCTCGTACTTTTTACCGTCGGGATTTGGTGGAAGCACATGAGCAATGTATGTGTCTTTCGGAAGGCCCTGATGGTCAACTCCGATGGCGGCCACAAGATCAAAGCGAAGTAATGAGAGATCCGTCAAATCTTCCTGGCTGAGAGGTTCGTTTTTCAGGTGAGTGTGGAGAAATCTCAGGCCACGTAATCTTCCGGAGCCAACCCGCCATGAATTGAGTTTAGGCAATAATATGGATCGTGCGTCCCCTACCAGAACCCTGAAAACTTTTCCTTTTCGATCAACCAGAACCCCGATCTGCTGGCGGAGTTCAAAAGACAACTCGGTCAGGATTCGTGCGAACTCCTGGGTTACAATTCTGTCGGGAGCGATACGTCTGGCGGCCATCTTTTCGAGCCTGGCGTGCTGAGAGGGTTTGATGCCCTTTAACGAACCTTGAACAACACTCAAATCCATTCTCCAGAAATGTTAGCCGAAACAGAGTAGCTGAAGACCAATGCCATCAACAATTCTTCTCCCGTTAGAATAACGTGACGCGGCCGACAACGACCGCGTCCTCGAGTCAAATCTCATAATGTCAGCCACACCGGGTATCAACCGGCCTTGGAATCATCTTCCGGCACGATTTTGAGAATGGCGCAATTCTTTGGATTGAGATACTTATCCGCAACCCTTTTGACATCGGCCAGCGTCACCTTGGAAACCTTCTTGACGTACTCGGCATCGTAGTTGTAACCGAGTCCGTAAAGAGTGTTGAGCGCTGAATTCTCGGAACGGGACCAGGAACTTTGGAGGTTGATCAAATGGTTGCCCACGAGGTTGTTGATCGAGTCCTGCACCTCTTTTTCGGTGAGTGAGTCCGTCCTGACCCTGGTTATTTCCCGGAATAACCCGTCAACAGCATTATCAATTTTTGACGTGTCACATGCAATATAAAATCCGAACAGTCCAGGTTCCACGCCCGGCCTGACAAAAGACGCCACCACATAGGCCAGCGACTCTCTATCCCTCAGTTGGAGAAACAATCTGCCACCCTGACCGGATAAAAGGTTATTCAACACATCGAGCGCATAGCGGTCAGGATCGTAAAACGAAACGGCGGGGAACCCCACGGCTATGTGCGCCTTTGCCCTTGGAATGGCAATGGTTTTTTCGTTTACACCTTTTAAAGGAGCTTCTGCTGGAACGCTTGGAGGCGCAAATTTAGACGTCGGGATGGATCCAAAAAGTTCAGTAATTTTCTTGAGCGTCTTTTCAGGGTCCATTTCTCCAACAACCGTGATAACCGTGTTCTCCGGCACTGCGAATCGCCTGTATGCATCTTTTAGATCTGCGGCGCTGAAACCGGCCACCGCAGAAAGACTCCCTTCCTTGTTGAAACCGTATGGGTGGTCCTTGAACAGTAACTTGTTAAGCTCACTGAAGGCATACTGAATGGGGCGATCAGGCTCGGTTTTTATGCGATTTATGATGAGGGCTCTCTCCCTGTCGAGCTTGTCTGTCGGGAAAGTCGGATCCCTGTTAATGGTCGCCAATAATTCGAGTCCCTCATCGAGAAATCGCGAGAAGAACGTAGCCGACAGGCCAAATGAATCCTGCCCTGAGAATCCCGCCAGTCTCCCACCCATGTCCTCGACTTTATTGAAAATCTGGATCTCATCCAGGGAACCGGCGCCTTTTGGCAACATCTGGGCAATGAAATTCATGATGCCTTCGGTCTCCCTGGTCTCATAGCGTTTACCGCCCTGATGAGCTATTCTTAATGATACCACCGGGTTGGAGTCATCTCTAAGCAAGACCACCTTAATGCCGTTGGGCAGCGTAGTTTCATGGGCCTTATACTGTGCGCCATTATCACCCGCTGTAGCTTTGGGTAGTGTTCCAAATGATTCGACAACAGGAACAAGCGAGGCCACATCAAAATCTTTTGCGTTATCAGCAGGAAGCAGGACTGATATCGTTACATTCGGGGCAAAAAGGTATGTCTTTGCAGCCTGTGATATTTCTTCCGGTGTGACCGCACGGATCATGGTCAAATACTTTTCTTCGTAATAAGCGTCACCCATGTCTGCGCGGAAACTGCCGATGCTCCTGGACATTCCTTGCACCGTCTCACGGGCGTAAATATGCTGGGACTCTATATGAACCTTGGCCCGTTCCACTTCATCAGGTGCAGGGGGTTCCTTGGCCAGCCTTGCAATCTCTTCCATGATGCTTTTTGAGACCACTTCGAGATTTTTGGCGTCCAGTGTCGCTGAAACCACCATGAGTCCGGGATCTTTCGGTGTCATGGCATAGGCTGAAATCGAATTGACCAGAGCCTTGTCCTTTTTCAGGGTTTTCACCAGTCGCGAGCTGTCTCTAGCCCCGAGTATGTCTCCCACCAGATCCAGGGCATTAACGTCGTTCGATTTTATGGCAGGTATGTGAAAAGCTATGTGGAGTCTGGTTTCTCTGGCGTTGTTGTCACGCAGCAGGGATGTCCTGATTTCTCGCTGGGATGCTTCCACAGGTCGAGGCGGCCTGAAAAATCCGGTGGGTTTGAGATCCTGAGTGAGCTTTTCAAGTTCCGGGAGGAGTTTATCCGTATCCACATCACCAACGACCAGAAGGAACATATTTTCCGGAACATACCATTTCTTTCGAAAAGAGACGATGTCATCCCTTGAAATGTTCTCAACTGTTTCCTTGAATCCTATGATGGGGAACTGGTAAGGGCTGGTATGATAAGCCGTTTTCATCAGAAGCTTCGAAGACTTTCGCTCCGGGCGCTCCTCAGAGTCCATCAATTCCTCAAGCACGACCAGCTTTTCCTTTTCCAGTTCCGTCTGGTCAATTTTTGGTTTGAGAACGGCGTCCGTCAAAATGTCCAAAGCCTGGTTTACAGCATGAGATGGGGCCGTAATATAATAGACAGTCTCATCCCAACTTGTGTAAGCGTTGATCTCTCCTCCAAGAGCTTCCACTTCGGCTGCAATCTTGCCTACACCTCGTCTGTCTGTTCCCTTGAACGCCATGTGTTCAAGCAGATGGCTGATTCCTCGTTCTCTTGCTTCTTCATCAGCGCTGCCGACCATTACCCACAACTGAATGGACGCTACCTTTCTCGCATGATCTTCTTTTACAAAAACTTCAAGACCATTAGAAAGTGTGAATCGGTTCAATTTACCCTCCAGAGCAAAAACTTTGTCTGTCACGCCAAGTATAGTCAACACGGCAAAAACTATGCCGATTGTGATTTCAAGCGTACGTCGGAGTGTCATTCAGGTCCCCTTTCATCGACAACTGGTTTTTCGTGAGCTGCAATTTCACACTGCCCATAGATCCACAGACAAGTCACAGAACAAATGGTTTCATCATGCCTGAACCAGGCCGCAGAACCTGTGGCTTCCGACATATAATATGTAGATTAAATTCCCGTTTGTAATACACGCAACCTCAAGGCGTCAATTTCTGTAAGCGCCTGCTTATCCGGTGTCAGTGAAGCGAAGCATTCTGTATACAATTCAGCCTGCTTATACAATATATTTTTAAGACAGGCCTTGTGCTCTTCATCCACTTTCTGAGCAATTGATTTCAATATGTCCAGTATCTTGAGATCCAGCAGCCACTTTGGGATGAACGGGACTATGACCGAGTTAAGCAAAAGGTCGAGTAGTGTGAGGCCGCCTCCGATTACTATCTCAAACGTAATCAGCAACAACGCCCAAAGAGTGTAGGATCCGTAGAGTTTGACTTCATCAAAACGACTCAGACCTTGACGTATCTTTTCGAACTCGGATTCCAGAAGATTTTCCAGGCCCGGAAACGCCTCCTCATACATCGTTTTGATAGCCCTGAAATCAAATCGTTGGACATCATTTAGCGCCACAAGCCGCAGATCATTTAAAGCTGAGTCTGAAGAGAGAAGTTCCGCCACCTTGAGGTTCAGGTCACTAACTGCTGAATCCAACGGCCCCAAAGGCGCCATCTCTTCTATTTCGCCAAAATCCTCGAATCTTATATTTTTATCGTCAAAATGAGCGTCTTCTCTTTCTTTTTTTGAGAAAATTAATTCCGAAACATATCCGACCATGGAATTGAACGCGTTACGTAACATCAATCTGGGAACAAACAGGATGTCGTACTTTCTCAACAGCGATTGCAGCCTTGAGCGCATCCTTTTCTCAACATCCTGAGAGACAATGGCGTCGAGCCTGGTGTTCAATTCAGCTGCAATCAGCGAAGTGATTTCATGAATATCCGAATTGACCTGAACGATTCTGTCTATCTCTGTCGAAAGATTTGCCTCAAGTTTGTCCAAAGCCGAAGCTGTGATCGACCTCAGGCGCTGAATTTCGTCAGCTTTGATCTTTGCGCCGCTTGATGCTCCTGTCTGTTCACAAAATATGTCATTTATAACCTGATGATCTCTGAAGCCCGGTATTTTAGTCGGCATACCAGCCAGACGCTGTACCACAAGAGGATCGCCGTACGACGCCTCGGTTTTGGTGAACTCCGTGAAATCCCGCCAAGCTACATCCGAGGAAACCTTGTTCAGCACAATCGATATGTGTTTCCCCCAGACCCTGGCTTCTTCCAACATCTTGCGGCAAGCCAGGTCGCCATACTTTTCCTGGGATGTCACAAAGAAAATTATGTCGCTTAGAACCAGAAAACGTTGCGCCACCGTCCTGTTGTCAGTCGCTACACTGTCAAAATCCGGGGTATCCACCAATATGATGTTTTCCAGTTCCGGGGTTGAGGCCAGCACCAGCTCCGCTTCCCTGTCTTTGCCTTCAAAACGTACAGGAGCCTTTGACAGAATTTCGCCATATCTTTCATGAGCAAGGATGACGGCGTTCATGGTGCACGGCCTTTTGACGCCGACCATGCTGACGTCTGTCAACGCTATTGAGTTGAAAATCGTGCTCTTGCCGGTTCCTGTCCCGCCAATCACGCAGAGTATGGGTGGCAGTTCCCTGGTATCGAGTGTTTTCCACAAGAAAGCCTCAGCCAGAAATCCTGTATCTTCGACCTGTTCTGATATTGCGTTGTGAGATTTGAGGCGTGTGTCCAGTTCAAACGAGAATATTTTATTGGTATCAGGCAAGTGTCCAGCCTCGCGGC
>CAYNZA010000008.1:0-7756 GCA_964401595.1 uncultured Desulfomonile sp. | reverse complement strand
TCCAGTTCAAACGAGAATATTTTATTGGTATCAGGCAAGTGTCCAGCCTCGCGGCTCTGTTTGATCCCGAATGATTCGCCGCGTTTCAGGGTATCCGATCTCTTCAGTAATTAATTTAAAACTAATTTTCCGAAGATTCAATAATCCGCCTGACCGCCGGAGGGATAAAAACCCCTTCAAGATTGAATCTCTTTAGCGATCTTGCCAGAATTCTGATTTTTCTTTGCCTTGAATCCCTTTTATTGATGAAAATTATTCCCTTACCCTGGAGAGTGCAGTATCCCCCACCGGAATTGTATATGTTGGAGCCAAGGTTCTCCTCTCTTAAAGTCACCCCAAGACGGGACACCAATTCTTCAAGATGCTCCAGCAATGAATTGTCCGTCATGAAAAATTGTCTCCTGAAATGGTCTGAAATAATCTTCGCATAGTTTGATTGATCGAAGATGTCAAGCTAAACCGTTCAGGAGATAATTTTTCATGATCGTGTGAGAGCGCCTGCAATGTCGGATGCCAGACTTTGGACCGATGTGATGGCCTCCCTGTCCGAGCCTGCCTCAATGCTTCTCTTGACCAGAGCGCTTCCGACAATGACCCCATCAGCGTAGTCTGCCAGAGTAAGTGCCTGTTCGGCTGTTGAAACTCCAAACCCTACCGCCACGGGCAAGTCGGACATATTTTTCACTTCTCCGACCATCTGTTCGAGGTTGCTGTTCATGGCCAGTCCGGATCCTGTCACACCGGTCATTGAAACAAGATACACAAATCCTTTGCTGAAGGACGTTATTATTTTCATTCGATCAGCGGACGTGGTGGGAGCCACCATGAATATCGTGTCGATGTTGTTTTGGGATGCGTGTGCACGCCATTCCTCCGATTCCTCCGGTGTCAGATCCGGCACTATGGCCCCGGAAACTCCGGCGTCCTTCAAATACGAGGCAAATTCCCCCGGCCCTATCCTCATGATGGGGTTCCAGTAGGACATCACCACCAAAGGAGCTTTAAGAGTTCCCCTCAGAGATTTCAGCGTTTCCAGGATGGACAGTGGGGTGACACCACTATCCAGGGCCAGCTTGCTGGAATGTTGAATGATGGGACCATCCGCCAGGGGGTCCGAAAAAGGAATCCCTACCTCGATGACATCGGCCCCGGAATCGTCCAGCGCCTTTAGCATCCCTGCAAAGGTCCGGGCGTTGGGGAACCCTCCGGTGATGAATGGAATGAATGCGCATTGCTTATGCTGCCGGGCCTTGACGAAGGCCTGTTGAATTGTTGAACTCATTTTTGGGACTCCAGATAGGCTGCTACGTGGTCCAGATCCTTGTCGCCACGACCGGAAAGGCACACCAGAATAATTTTATCCTCTTGAAGCGCAGGCCCCAGTTTTTTGAGATAAGCCAGCGCATGGGCACTCTCAAGCGCAGGGATGATTCCCTCGATACGCGCCAGGTTCATGAAGGCCTCAACGGCCTCACTGTCCGTGACGCAGTCATATCGGACACGGCCAAAATCCTTGAGAAGGCAATGTTCTGGGCCCACTCCGGGGTAGTCCAGTCCGGCCGACAGCGAATGGGCCTCGATTATCTGACCAAAATTGTCCTGGAGCACATACATTTCGGCCCCATGAAGAACTCCGGCTGATCCAGCGCAAAGACTTGCCGCATGTTTTCCAGTTTCTATTCCCTCACCGGCGGCCTCTACACCTATAAGATCGACAGGGTCATCGAGAAACGGATAGAACATTCCAATAGCGTTACTTCCCGCCCCGACGCACGCCAGCGCCATGTCCGGCAGGCGGCCTGTCTTCTCCAGAATCTGGCGTTTGGACTCGATGCCTATTACCGCCTGAAAATCGCGAACCATCATGGGGTAGGGGTGTGGACCGATAACGGACCCAATTATATAATGGGTGTCCGTAACGTTAGTCACCCAGTCACGTATGGCAGCGTTTACCGCGTCCTTCAGGGAGCAGCTTCCCGATTCTACCGGGACTACTTGCGCTCCCAGCATCTTCATGCGCATCACGTTCAGCCTCTGACGTTCGATGTCCAGGCTTCCCATGTAGACGACACACTGTATCCCGAGAAGGGCGGCCGCAGTTGCAGCCGCCACTCCATGTTGACCGGCGCCGGTTTCCGCTATAATCCTATTCTTGCCCATCCACTGGGCTAAAAGCGCCTGCCCCAGTGAGTTGTTGATCTTGTGAGCGCCGGTATGTGTCAGGTCCTCACGCTTGAGAAAAATCCGGGCCCTGCCCAAGGATCTGGACAATGTTTCAGCCTCGTACAGAGGGGTCTCGCGCCCTGCGTAATCTCTGAGCAGATTGTCCAGCCGCCGCTTGAAGCCCTCATCAGCGGTTGCCGCATAATATGCCCGGGTAAGTTCATCCAGTGCCGGCATCACTGTTTCAGGCACGAATTTGCCTCCGAACCGGCCAAAATGCCCCGTAGTATCAGGAGTTGAACTCCACGGATTTTGCTCTTTTGATAAAGGTTGTAACCTTGACATCATCTTTCCTTCCAGGTTCTAGTTCCACGCCGCTGGACACATCAACAGCGTATGGCCTGACTTTATGTACGGCCTCAACAACATTTTCCGGATTGAGCCCGCCTGCTATTATTATTCGACGTGTTCGGGCAATTTCTACCGCTAGGCCCCAATCAAATTTTTGTCCGGAGCCACCTTTTTGGCCTTCAACCAATGTGTCCAGCAAAAGGGTGTTATAAGGATATTTTGTTGCGCTTGGGCAGGTGTTTGTCGAAACATGAACAACCTTGATTGCGTCTGCGGCGAAATAAGCGGCAAAATCTTCTGACTCTTCTCCGCTCAACTGTATCAGATCTAGTTTTGCCTCATCCTGGATTCGTTGGATATTGAGCAGGCTTTCGTTGACGAAAACGCCCACTGTTTTTACGAATGGCGGCAACTCCTGAACGATGAGTCTCGCTGCCTGGACAGTTATCCGACGTCTGCTCGGCGCAAAGACAAAACCGATGGCGTCTGCGCCGGCGTCAATCGCGTGCAGCGCGTCTTTCACATTGGTAATTCCGCAAATCTTTACGCGTACCATCTTAAACCTCAGTTCCCCGTGAATTCTCGCAAAACCCTCCCCGGATCATCAGAGCTGATTATCGATGTTCCGATGAGGAAAGCGTTTATTCCGGCAGTGGCCAATCTTAACGCGTCCTTTTTGTCCCTGATCCCGCTTTCGGAAATTACACAAACCTCCTGGGGGATCAGTCCTCTGAGCTTTTCGCTGACCGACAAATCAATGTTCAATGTCTTGAGGCATCTGTTGTTGATGCCGACAATTGCCGGGTTTATTTTTAGCGCCCGTTCAATCTCCTGGGGGCTGTGGGTTTCCACAAGACTTGCCAGACCCAATCCTGAGGCTGTCTGATAAAAGCCATTTAATTCATGGTCATCCAGGGCCGCCACTATCAACAGCACTGCGTCGGCCCCGCAGGCTCGCGCTTCATATATCTGTTTGTCATCAATTACAAAATCTTTTCGTAATATCGGAGTTTCAACACTATTTCGTGCCTCAATGAGATCCTCGACAGATCCTCCGAAGTGTTTGCTGTCGGTGAGCACCGAGATTGCGGACGCTCCGCATTCCTCGTAGAGTCTGGCCGTTTCCCGCACGTTGGTGTCAGGACGAATTGGGCCCAGCGACGGCGATGATTTTTTTATCTCGGCGATTATCGAAATTCTGTCCGGTTTCGACACCGCTTGCAAAAAGTCTCTGCCGGAAGGCATATCGTCTATGATTCTCTTGAACTCAAATACTTGTCGTGCAGAAATGGCTTTGACCTCCTCTCTCTTGTTCTGGACAATCTCGGCCAGGATGTTTGTTTTGGAGATGGTCAATTCAGATACCTCCCATTTTGAGAATGGACGAGAACTCTATTAACCCGGAAAGTTTGGCCATGGCTCTGCCGGAATCTATGGTCTCGGAGGCCATAGCCATTCCTTCCCTGAAATCAGAAGCCAGGCCGGCGGCCACCAGGGCTGCTGCCGCGTTGAAAACAGTGATGTCCCTATGTGAGCCGGCTTCGCCGCTTAAAACGCCCTTGGTCATTCTGGCGTTCATTTTAGCGTCCCCACCTCTGATTGCTCCGTTGTGTTGGGGGTGAAGACCGAGTTCTGACGGGATCAGTTCCTCCATTACGACTTTGCCGTCTTTTACTCTGGCCGCTTTGGTCGGCCCGGAAAGGCTGATCTCATCAAGGCCGCCGTGACCATGGACTACGAAAGCGCTCTGGGCGCCAAGGTTTGCCAGCACATGCCCGATAGGTTCCACAAGTTCTTCGCTATAAACGCCCATTACCTGTATTCCGGCTCCGGCAGGGTTGGTTAACGGACCAAGAACATTGAAGATGGTCCTCAAACCCAGTTCTCTCCTTGGACCTATGGCATACTTCATCGCTCCATGAAGCGCCGGCGCATAAAGAAAGCCCAGGCCAACCCTGTCTATACACATTCCCACCTGCTCGGGTGTCAGATCAAGAGGAAGGCCCAGTTCTTCCATCAAATCCGCGCTACCACATTTGCTTGATACCGACCGATTGCCGTGTTTTGCGACTTTTGCCCCTGCTCCCGCCACTACGAACGCCGCAGTTGTCGAGACATTAAAAGTATTGGCGCAGTCTCCGCCTGTTCCGCACGTATCGATCAACGGCGAAGTCACAGATTCCGGCACTGGAATACGGGTGCTCTTGGACCTCATCACCTTGGCCGCCGCCGTGATTTCCGATACCGTCTCACCTTTCATCCTCAAAGCGATAAGGAGCGCTCCTATCTGCGCTGCGGTCGCCCCGCCTTCCATAATTTCATTCATGGTTTCAGTCATCTCCGATTCACTGATGTCCTCACGACGTGACGCTTTTTCGATGGATTCCCTAATCATTGTTTCCTCCGGATGTTTTTTAAAAGGCATAAAAATAAAAAGACCGTGAACGTTCCTGGTTTCGTCCACGGCCTTCTGATTACTTTGTTGAGAGAAACAGCCACTAAGGCGGGGCGGAACCACTCCGACGGATTATTCTACGCCACCACCAATTTGATGATTCCGTCCCGAATGAACAACAATAGTTGCGCTGTCCGCAACGTGGCGCGGCGCTGTATGTTTCATCAATTGCCGCAGTAAGAAATAGTGACACAAACATTTGGTATTCCTGGATTCTTAAACTCTTTCAACAAGAGACGTGTTGTTATGACATCAGCTTCATGAAATGCGACATTACGGTCAGATCCTTCATCAGCGCACTGAATTCGAACGGTCTGAGTGACTGGTCACCATCGCACAAAGCGCTCTCTGGACTGTTGTGGACCTCGACCATTATGCCGTCCGCTCCGACCGCCATGGCGCCTCTGGCCATGGGGAGCACGAACCTTCGGATACCCACGGCGTGGCTTGGGTCAACGATCACCGGGAGGTGGGTTTTCTCTTTGAGCACGCAAACGGCGCTGAGGTCAAGAGTGTTGCGGGTTGAGGTTTCAAATGTCCGGATGCCACGCTCGCAAAGTATGACCTGGCTATTACCGGCCGCCAGAATGTATTCGGCGCAGTTGAGGAACTCATCGATGGTGGTCATCAGGCCTCTCTTGAGCACAACCGGCTTTTTGGTCTTACCAACTCTCTTGAGCAGAGAAAAGTTCTGCACGTTACGGGCGCCGACCTGCAATGCGTCAGCATAGCTTTCCACAATATCAACCTCGGCAGTGTCCATGACCTCGGTCACGACCGGTAGGCCCGTCATTTCCCTGGCCTTTGCAAGCAGGCTCAAACCTTCCTCACCCAGTCCCTGGAAACTATAAGGGGATGTTCTCGGTTTGAAGGCGCCTCCACGCAGCACAGTCCCTCCTGCGTCACGCACTGCAAAAGCCGTGGTAACAAGCTGGTCGAAGCTTTCAACCGAGCAGGGGCCTGCTATAACGGCAAAATTGCCCGCGCCGATGCAAACGTTCCCGATTCGGATGATGGAGTCATCCTTATGGGCATCCCTGCTGTATAGCGGCTTTTTCACTATCGGGGCAGGGGGCGCTTCCACCAGACGTGGCGCTGAATGTAGGATGCTTGGAATTACTGCTGCTGCGTTCATTTTTTTGTCCTCCAGGAAAGGAAAAGGGCCTTGGTCATCTGCCCAAGGCCCTTAAAAAACAAAAAGGCCATGGGCTGCTTTCGCTACCCATGGCCTTGATATCTATTTTGTGTGTCCTAGCTATCCGGCGCACATGGGTAGTCGCAGGTAAACCAATAATAGGACCAAAAATAGACATTAATCGAGCTGGTCAACTGCTCGTTAAATATCGATCCTTTATTGAATTGCGAACCCATGGTCTAAAACCTCGTTCTCTAATTATGCTGAGTTTACACGTTGTGAGTAACCGGTGTCAAGCTATAAAACGTTTTATGGTGAAAATAAGTTTTGTTGAGTTTTTTTCCAATTTATAACTTGTGTTTGTGAATATTGTGGCGCCAATCCGTCAGGCTCCCGTTCACCGGATGGAGTTTTGGCCGATAAACGCCAGGGCGCCGGTAGTAAATGATCCGCAACGAAACCTTGCCTGATCAATTCAGTCACGGACATAGAGTTCGAGGAAATTCCTGAACATGGTCATGCCATCAGTAGTGGCAATTGATTCTGGATGGAACTGCACACCTTCTATTTTCAGTTCGGCGCTCCTGATGCCCATGACCTCTCTATCTGCAGTCCTTGCTGTAACTGTCAACGGTGTCTTGACCGTTTTTTCCGACACTGTGAGAGAATGATACCTCGTGGCCTTCACCGGGTTTAGCAGTCCCTTGAAAAGGCCGGAACCATCATGAGTGATCATGGATGTCTTACCGTGAACAGGCTCTTTGCCATGGGTCACTGTGGCCCCAAAGACATGCCCGATGGCCTGATGTCCCAGGCAGACGCCCAGTATCGGGACCGCTCCTGCAAAATGTTTTATTGCCGGGCATGATATACCGGCGACTTCAGGCCTCCCCGGTCCCGGCGATATGACGAGGGCCGACGGATTCATCTCCTCAATTTCTTCCACTGTTATCTCGTCGTTGCGGTGGACGGAAATGCGGCAGTTCAACATTCCGAAAGCCTGGACTATATTGAAGGTGAATGAATCGTAATTATCTATTATTACTAGCATTATTATTCTCCTGCGGCAGCTTTGAGTGCCGCTGTGCCGTGAGCGGCCTTTTTCAGGATTTCCTCGTATTCCATTTCAGGTATTGAGTCGGCCACTATTCCGGCTCCGGCCTGGAGAATAAATTCATCCCCTGAGAATTCGATCATCCTTATGGCGATGCATGTGTCCATTTTCTGACCTGATCCCCAGAAACCGACGGCGCCGGCGTAAGGTCCTCTGGGCGCCTGTTCCATCTCTGAGATTATCTCCATCGCACGGACCTTAGGGGCGCCCGAAACCGTCCCAGCCGGGAAAGCCGCCTTGAAAACATCCCACGAATCAAGGCCCTCATTCGGGACTCCTTCCACCTGTGACACAATGTGCATGACGTGGCTGAAACGCTCCACCGTCATGTACGGGTCAACCTTCACCGTCCCGTATTTGCAAACCCGCCCGGCGTCATTTCTCGCAAGGTCCACCAGCATGATGTGTTCTGCTTTCTCTTTTTCGGAGTTCATCAACTCTCTCTCCAGGTAGCGATCGACGGCCTGGTCTTTCGAGCGTCCTCTGGTGCCCGCTATCGGACGGATATAAATCAGGCCGCCATCTATTTTTACCAATG
>CAYNZA010000007.1:0-50526 GCA_964401595.1 uncultured Desulfomonile sp. | reverse complement strand
TTATCTGGACCCATGTAGTGGCGATCATACCGCCGAACACGACGTATACGATCATTAGAGCTCCCACTCCACTGATGGCCAGTTTGAAAGGAATACCGATCAAGAGCTCCATCAGTTTTCCTGCGCCGACCATCTGCGCCGTCAGATAAAAAGTGGAGACAGCCACAGTTGAAATTGCCGCGGCGGCTCGAACCGGCTTGGGGTTGGACCTGAAGGAGAGTATGTCCCCCATGGTAAATTTGCCCGCATTTCTACATGGCTCTGCGACAATCAGCAGAACGGTCACGTAAGCGACCAACCAGCCGACCGAATACATGAATCCATCATAACCATACAGCGAAATCAAGCCGGCTATGCCTAGAAAGGATGCTGCCGACATGTAATCACCGGCGATGGCCCACCCATTCTGTGTTCCAGTGATTGCTCCCCTGGCCGCGTAAAAGTCTGCGGTTGTCTTGGTTCGACTGGCCGCCCATACGACTACGCCCAGTGTGATGGCAATAATTACCAGAAACATGGCGATTGTGATGGTTCTGTTGGCCTCCACCTTGGTCGGAACTGCCTTGGCCTGAGCGGTGATGGCCGAGGATATGGCGCTCTCTGGTCCCGCCAGAGACACTTCCGGGGTTAAAGACATCGTCAGCACGCCCAAAAAGAGGGCTAGCGTCACAAAGAGTGTGGTCCTTTTCATGCCTCTAGTCCTCCCTATCTGAGTTTTAATTCATCAATCAGTTCAGTTGTTAGACGATCCGAGACCCTGTTGGCCCATGACGCGTAATAAATGGCAATTGCCCAGGAAACAAAGAATTGCGACAGAGCAAACAAATAACCAACATTAATGTTGCCAATCACCTTTATACTGAAGAAGCCGGGGGCTGAGCCCGCCCCTATCGGGAGTAGAAAGTAGTAAACAGTGGAAAAAATCCACCACCCAAAAAGAAAAGCGGTTTTTCGTTTGTGAATCTCAATAAATTTGGGATTCCTCGCAATTGCTGCCCAATCTTCCTGTTTCTGTGCCACGGCGAATTACTCCTTCCTGGAAATTCTCTGAGGAATGAAAAATGTTCCTCGCTTTAGCCAGACGTTTCTGCTGATTTTAAGACTAAGGCCAGATTCCTGACTCTGCTTTTTCAAGAATTTGACCAAGCCAATTAAAACAAAAAGAAAATGAAGAAATTTATCGATCCGAGTTGACCCTTAGAAGCCTATGCATGATGCGGAAATCTCATACGTCAAGTCACGGTGGAGAGCGACCGTTAAGAGTCACCAGCATGTGCTTTCTGTCAAAGATATCCATATAAAACGACTGATAGTCACTTTTCGCTATGTAAAAACACGAAAATAGGTGAGACGGTAGTTTTATAACTGGATCTGAAAGTCTGAAAAATCGCATCTGCATATTTTGAATAAGGGATCTCGTCAAGGTATGGCCGGAGTAAAGCCGGTATGTTAGGAGGGGGCAGGCGACCATGGCTACCCTGCAGAGCGTTTCCAGCCCTGAGAAGGTCGTGCGCCTGAGCCGTGATGATTCGTACTGAACTCTATAGCTCACTGGAGAATCTCTCGTTTCTGTCGCGGATCAGTAGTGAAATCAGTAACTCCACTTACTGGATTCTGGGTCAGCTTGTTGGGTTTAGTCTACGTTTGTGTTTAAGTTTTTGTTATTGTTGTTGTATTAAGAAATGATACGCTATTTTATATGCCGATCGTACGATCTAGTAACAGAGGTATAAAAGATGTCCCCTATTAAATAAGATCATAATGCTTCGTATGTCAACTCAAAACTTCACAATTCAGGATTTATGATTAATAGCATATTTATATATAGACATAAAGAAGTTTTTTTGACAGGGGCTGCGCTTTATTAAAATGACCGTCCAGAAAATGCTTGCGATAAAATCTTAAAACTTTTAAAGATAAGTTCTCCCGATCAAAATGGGCGCTTCAATGAAGCTTTCATCAAGAATATAGATGTATTGTAAGCGGGATATATTTTGGCTTGAGCGCTCCTGCGTAACATCATGGCTTCCAGGCCATGCCGTAAACCGGTATTTCATGTGGAGATATTTAATCCCTAACATTTCGGCGACATGACGCGTTGCAGATTCTGTGATCCACGGAGGGGAAGCAGTTAGTCACGAGTTTCGCGAATGAATCTGTGAAGTGTTCCACGTCTCTCATGTCAATCTGAATCATATACGGACGGGTTTGGCGGTTTTTTGTAATCATCAATCTTCTAACTTTTCCCAAATCATTTCACGGGGGTGAAAATGAACTATCAAAAAGCGTACAATGAATCCATGGAAAGTCCTGAAACATTCTGGGCGAAGGCGGCGGAAGATATTTCATGGGACAGGAAATGGGATCAGATCCTGGACGTTTCTAACCTCCCTTTTGTAAAGTGGTTTAAGGGAGGGATGCTTAACACATGCTACAATGCAGTTGACAGGCATGTAGAAGCTGGCAGGGGAGGGCAGGTCGCAGTCATTTATGATAGCCCGGTGACTGACAGTGTTCGGAAGTTGACCTACTCCGAACTTCTTGAGCGTGTATCCAGGACAGCGGGAATGCTTAGAGATTTGGGTGTCTCAAAAGGGGATACGGTGCTGGTTTACATGCCCATGATTCCGGAGGCGCTCATAGGAATGCTGGCTTGCGCGCGTCTCGGAGCAATCCACTCAGTGGTTTTTGGAGGATTTGCCCCACGAGAACTGGCGGTCAGAATAGATGACGCCAAGCCCAAGGTAATCCTCACCGCTTCCTGCGGAATAGAGGTGAAACGAATAATTCCCTATAAACCACTGTTGGACGAGGCCATACAACTGTCCGAACACAAGCCGCAAAAGAGTGTGATACTCCAGCGTGAGATGGCTGCGGCGGAACTGTCCGCAGGAACTGATCTTGACTGGATGGAATTGGAATCTTCCGCTGCTCCTGCAGGTTGTGTCTCAGTAGCAGCTACAGACCCACTATACATCCTTTACACTTCTGGAACCACCGGAAAGCCCAAAGGCGTAGTGCGCGACAACGGCGGGCATGCTGTGGCTTTGCGCTGGAGCATGAAGCATATCTACAATATAGGTCCAGGAGACGTTTATTGGGCGGCGTCAGATGTGGGTTGGGTGGTAGGACATTCATACATAGTTTATGCGCCGCTATTTACGGGAGCCACAACAATCATTTTTGAGGGTAAACCGGTAGGAACACCGGATCCGGGGGCCTTCTGGAGGGTTATTTCTGATCACCGTGTCAAGGCCCTGTTCACGGCGCCTACAGCCATAAGGGCAATAAAGAGAGAAGACCCCAATGGGGAATTTCTAAAAAAATATGATCTTTCAAATTTTGAAACTCTCTTCCTGGCTGGTGAAAGGACGGATCCCGACACTTATTACTGGGCCACAAACTTGTTGGAACGTCCGGTCATAGATCACTGGTGGCAAACTGAAACTGCATGGGCCATTGCCGGTAATTTCAGAGGGTTGGAATTTTTTGACATCAAGCCTGGTTCTGCTACCAAGCCCATGCCGGGCTACAATCTCAAGATTCTGGACGCCTCGGATGGTCGGGAACTAGGTCCGAATGAGAATGGGGTGATATGCGTCAAGTTGCCTCTACCACCTGCAAACCTTCCCACCTTATGGAACGATGATAAACGTTTCGTAGAATCCTACATGAGTCCTTTCCCGGGTTATTACCTTACCGGAGATGGCGGTTACATCGACGAAGATGGCTATGTTTTTGTAATGGGCCGGATAGACGATGTCATAAATGTAGCCGGACACAGGTTGTCCACGGGCGGCATGGAGGAAATACTCGCCAAACATCAGGCGGTAGCCGAATGCGCAGTGGTAGGAGCCTATGACAACCTGAAAGGACAGGTTCCGCTCGGTTTTGTGGTCTTGAAGGCCGGAGTTTCACGGGACCGGGAAGAAATCGTCAAGGAACTGGTGCAGATGGTTCGAAACGACATTGGGGCGGTGGCCTCGTTCAAGAAAGCCGTAATAGTAGACAGGCTTCCTAAAACCCGTTCAGGGAAAGTTCTTCGTGGAACAATGCGAAAAATCGCTGATGGGGAAGAATTCTCAGTGCCGTCAACGATTGACGATCCGGCCATTCTGAGTGAAATCGGAGTCGCCTTAAAAACAATCGGCTACGCGGTCGAATAACCTTGATCAGAAGGTAGCACGGCGTTACTTTGGGACACAATCAGATCTCCCAAAGTGACGCAACCTGCCTTTTTTAGTTTGTGGCATAGGTAAATGAAAAGATACGCCGTCTGAATTGCGTCTTCAAGCGCATCATGTTTCTCGAAGAGAGGCAGATTATACTTTACGGCCAACTTGTTAAGATTAAAAGAATTCTCTATTGGGTCATCGGAGTAGCGATGACGTCTTCTGTATTCTTCTAGAGACTGCGCAAGTTTAAGTGTGTCCAACCAGACGTTTCCCAGCGTTCCGCCAAAATGTTTTCTGAAAGCCTTTCCTAAAAACGTCATGTCAATCTTCAGGAAATGGCCTACCAATACCGCCCCGTGACAATATTTGATAAAATCAGGCAGCACATCTTCCAGGGTGGGAGCATTTTCGATCTGCTGGGGAGTTATACGATGAATCATCGTGCTGTCTTTTGGCAATGGTTTTTCAGGTCGCGCATAACAGAAAAAACTCCCGCCGATAAGGAGTCTCAGGCCGCGGATGCGAACCGCCCCTATTGAAACCACTTCTCCGTTTTTAGGGTCCAGACTGGTTAGTTCGGTATCCAAAACAACGTAATCGTATTCCTCGAAAGGTCTGTTCTTGTCAAACGTTTTAAAAAAACGCCTGTTCTCGGTTATTAGCTGGTGCTGTCTGAACCCTAGCCATTCAAGAAGTTTTCTCAATTTATTAACCCGTCATTCAAGGACACGAAATTCGTTTTTCAGGTAACCTTGAAGCCGGTTGATGACTTCAAAAGCCTCTTTTAGCGTGTGTTTTTCACGATCGGATATTTCACTGGGGTCAATGTAATTGTCCGGCTCTTGACCATTTTCTATGAGCCTTATTTGGTGAACAATCCTGATCTGCATCTGGAACTCATAAGCCTCTCGAATCTCGGAATATAACTCATGAGGGATCAGGCTCTCCTCTCCCAGTTTCTGTATTCGGGCTAAAGTGTTAGTTTCTCTTAAACCATGTCTTAGCGCCATCACCCTGGCAAAGTCCACAAAAGGAACCAGACCACGGGTTTTCAAATCCAGACGGTTTTTGTACTTTCCATCTTTCTCGACGAGAAAGTTCTTAAAGAAAGACAGTGGAGACTTGGTGGATATGCAGTCCCTGGCAAGGTGCATAAGGAATATGCCTCTGCCCGGGGCCTGACGGACCACGTAATCACGCAGTTTGTCCGAAAGTTCCTTTTTGCCGTACCCTCCCCTGAAATCAAAGAAAATGGTGGCGTGCAAAACTGCCTGGGGTTCAGGCGCGTTCATCCAGTTGTCAAAATAGTTTCTCCATACCGCAAAGGGCTTCCTCCATTTGGGATTGGAGGCCATGATTTCTCCCTTGCATAGCGGAAACCCACAAGCTGCCAGATTCTTGACTACCAAATTTCCGAATCGCCTGAAATATAATTTGGCGTCTTTCACATAACTCCATTCTTCTGGTGGGGTTTCATAAATCAAAGCATTGTCCTGGTCAGTCCTGAAGGTTTGCTCCTGCCTTCCTTCGCTGCCCATGGTAAGCCAGCAGAAAGGATAGGGCGCCGGTCCAAGTTCGCTGTCCAACAGGCCTACGACCCTGCTGGCTATGTGGTCATTCAGAATCGAGATCATTCTGGTCACGTCATTGGCTTTGGCGCCTTCCAGGATGAGAGATCTGACAATGAGCGGCATCTTGTGAGACAGTGGATAAAGCCCCTCAACTGTTTGCTGAGCAACTATCTCCCTGTACAGAGATATTGGAGAATCGCCTTGATCAACCATTATGTCATGCGCCGAAATCACTCCCGAAATTCCTTCAGGTCCCTCCACGGCCAGATGATGTGTCTGGGAATGCATCATTTCAACCAGCGCGTCAAAACATATTTCGTCTTCGGATATGCTTTTCAAAGGAGACGACATGATCGTGCGGACAGCGGCAGACGGGTCCAGACCCTTGGCCACAACTTTGTTCCTGAGGTCATTGTCTGTGATTATCCCGATAACCTTTCCCTGTTGATCGGTTACCAGCAGAGAGCCAATGCGATTTTCAGACATGCTTTTTGCGGCCATCTGGATGGATGAGTCAACGGGCACTGTCTCCATATGCCGTCTGATAACTTCCTTGATAGGCGAATTGAAAAGCCTCAAACTCTCTTCTGACCGTTGTTGAAGTTTTTGACTTCTTATTTCTTCGTAGACTTCCCCTACAACCTCTCTAGACAGACGTTCCCAGAGACGAGCCGCAAAATCCGGTTTCTCACGAATTAATTCCATGAAAACGTCGCTGTCCAGCATGTAGCAAAAAGTGTCGTCAATCGCTGTGACATCATAAACTGACACCCCCCCCCTGATTATCGATAAAGTGCCGAAGTAATTACTTTCTTCCCTCAAGTCTTTGAGTGTGGGGCCGCTCTGCGTGTCCTGCGACTCAATCCGAACTCCACCTCTCTGGATAAAATAAAGGTGATTTACGCGTGTGACACCTTGTTCAAGGATTTTTGCGCCTTGCGGGAAAAAATCCAGGATCATTTTTCCTGCAAGCTTTCTTAATGTTGAATTTCCCAATTCATTGAAGGGTTCAACATTTCTTAGAAACTGAACCGCAGCTATAGGGTCTGCAAAATGAATTTCACTGGTATGGTCCATTTCATCTCCCAAGATAATCATGATCCAGGCGCAAAAAAACACGAGCCTGCTAATTGGAAAATCTGTTTTTTACTATTTCCACCATCTTTGCCATCACTGAAAAAGCGTCTTTCAGCATGAGGCGCTCCATGTTGGATATGTCCGATATGGCCATAAAGCTATCCGGAGGTATTCCTGCTTCGAGTTGCTTCAACTGATTCAAGATGTTGAGTTGCACATTGAATTCGTATGCATTTGAAATATCATGGATTGTGGAGCGACTGAAGATGCCCGTTTCCGCCAGCGCTTCAAGCCGCAGCAGTGTGTTGGTTTGATCTATCGAGTAATGAAATGACATGAGGCGTGCAAAATTGGCAAACGGATCAACCAGCCTGGCCTGAACATCCAGGCTGTTGATCTTGGAACCGTCAATTTCCAGGGCGTCATCTCTAAAAAAAGTGATTGGCGCCGCGTTCGACAAAAAGTCCGCAGCTAGCATACGTTTAAAGGTCTGAGCCTGCTGGAGTTCACTAGATGCAAATACCCTGAGTTCCTGGCCTATTTCTTCACAACCATATAACGGCCTAAAATCAAGTATCATTTTTGTAATGAAGACGTCCGGCGGGATAGGATTGAGAACAGCGTCCCTAAGATAGGTCTTCCATGAATGCACTGGCATTCTCCAACGTGGATTGGAAGAGCAAAGTCTCGTCCTGGATGGTCCTGAGCAGCACGATTGAAGCGCATTTGCAACCGAGTACGCCAGTTCCTGGAAATATGACTGAACCAGAGTGACTGAACCATTCTCCGAAATGTTGTCATAAACCATGCCGTTGTCGTTGGGTGGGTAAATGCTCGTTTCTTTTCTTCCGGCTTCTCCGAACAGAAGCCTGGTGAATCTTGCAGGCGGGGGGCCAAGACTCTTCTGAATGAGATTCATCACTTTAATTATGAATCGATCATTCATTAAAGCCACCAGTGTCAGTATGTGCCCAGCTCGCGCTCCCTGCTCGATCAGTCTTCGAACAATTGAGGGTAATCTCAGATAAAAAAGACTCAGGTCCGCTACATCAGTCTGGGAAGTGATGTCTCTAAGTAGGACAACGGGGGCAGCCACCTGATTCACCATGATATCGTGAGCGCTTATTATCCCGAGGTATTCCGACCCCTGTCGGACCACCAGGTGAGTAATTTGCTCTCTGATCATCTTTATCATGGCCTCGAAGCAGACAGCCTGAGCGGGTATGGTCATGATCGGGCTCGACATTATGCCATCCACTGGAGAACTATAATCCATGCGTTTGGCCACTACTTTGGTCCTCAGGTCTTTCTTTGTGACGATACCCACTATGCCGGCATTGACGTCCTTAACAAGAACCGAGCCCAACCCCTGTTTCTCCATTAATTGGCCTAATTGAAGGACTGTAGACGAACGATCAATCGTTACGAGTCCCTTTTTGATGATCTGGGAAACCTTCGTAGTAAAATAATCGAATCTCTGGAAAGCGCCTGCAGAAATCCGGTCTCCTCGTAACTCGGCATAAGCTTCAGATATCTTATCTTCTGTCAAACCAAGCTGAAAATGTTTTGCCAATCCCGGATTATTCTCAAGAAAATCCAGAAAGACATCTTTGTGGGCAAGCAGGCAAAAAGTGTCTTCCACAGCCTCAACAAACACATCAGCAGGATTTTTTGCAATTATCCAGTCAGCGCCAAAAATGGTTCCTTCCCCTCCCAAGTCTCTAAGGGCAATATGGTCCTGGTCAGTGATCACAAAGACTTTGACCGCGCCACGTTGAATTATGTGTACGTAATCCACCGGTCCGACACCCTGTCTGAATATTATCGAGCCTTTGGGAAAATATTCGACCTGCAGAGAATCAGCAAGCTCCGAAAGTCTGTCCATGCCCACTTTGTTGAATGGTAATGTTTCGCCAAGAAACTGGAGAATGATTTTTGGCGCCATATTGTCGCACATCCTTTGACTCAGGCCCTGAGCCACGCCTCGAACAGCAGCATGTCCAGGTGAGAGGCCAAGAGTAACGGTAACAGACAGTCCGCGTGGGAAAATCCGTTCTCGTTTGTTTTTCCGGGAAGACAAAACAATGATAACATTTGCCCGTCAAATTTTTCGAGACCGTGTATGCGACACAAAGAGCCAATTGAAACTTTTCCCTGACTCTAACTCCAATCTGCAGGTCAAGTTGTTTAATATTTGGTTGTAGATCAAACTTACTTGACAATGGATATTTTTACGGTGTATGAATGACAACTATACATAGTTTCCTGCTAACCATCAACATCTTATCCATCTGATTAACACCGTGCCGGACATCGGAATGTCAGGGCGTCATTATGTGAGAGTTATCGGTGAGGGATATCAAGACAGCGGCCTGAAAATCGCTTCACGCCAAAAAAAGTAAAATGCGCCAATAACCGAAAGTCGCAAAGGTAACTCATAGAGTTGCAACTGCGGAGTTTTGGTTGTCTGTGGCACAGCTTTCGGGCTCAATTCTTTTCCAAAGTGGCTTCAATTGGAAGGGGGACAAACTGGACAGGGCTAGTTTGGTTTTTTCACAAATGTTGTGATCTCCCCATTTCCAAACAATATCTCAAAGGAGGTTTTTGTTATGGATGACGCCCCAAAATGGTATGAAACACATTTGGAAGCGTACAAAGATGTAGCCTATGTGAAGGGGATGGATGAGTACAAGGCTATGTACGAAGAGTCCTTGAAAAATCCTGACGCTTTCTGGGGCAGGCTTGCCAAGGAATATCTGGTCTGGGAAAAAGACTGGGACACGGTTCTGAACTACGACTTTCATAAAGCCATTATCGAGTGGTTCAAGGGAGGAGTGCTGAATGCTTGTTACAATTGCTTGGACAAGCATGTGGACCTGTTGAAAAACAAAGTCGCCTACTACTGGGAAAGCGACAACCCAAACGAGTCCCAGACAGTGACTTACCTCGATCTGTACAGGCAAGTGAACAAATTCGCGGCCGTTCTCAAGTCCAAGGGAATAAAGAAGGGTGATCGAGTAATCATTTATATGCCGATGATTGTCGAACTGCCGGTAGCCATGTTGGCCTGCGCCAGGATTGGCGCTGTTCACAGTGTTGTTTTTGGTGGATTCAGCGCTGAATCCATTGCCAGTCGGGTTCAGGATTGCGGGGCTCGCACAGTGATTACCGTCGATGGCGGCTACAGAGGCGGGAAGACTCTGGCGCTGAAGAAGACTGTAGATGAAGCTCTTAAACAATGTCCGGAGGTCTCGACTGTGATCGTGTTTAACAGGTGTGGCCTCGATTTGCAGCTTGATCCTCAGAAAGAGGTCTGGTGGCATGAGGCGATGGCCGATCCGGACCTGCCTGATTACGTCGAACCCGAACCGATGGACGCAGAGGATCCACTTTTCATTCTTTACACCAGTGGAAGCACGGGCAAGCCCAAAGGAGTCGTTCATACTCAGGGAGGCTATCTGCTATACGCCGCCTTGACGTGTAAAATCACATTTGATTTGAAGCCGGAGGAAACTTTCTGGTGCACTGCCGACATCGGCTGGATAACCGGACACACTTATAGTGTCTACGGTCCGTTGATCAACGGATTTACCAGCGTGCTTTTTGAAGGTATCCCAACCTATCCCAGTTTTGACCGTTACTGGGAGATTGTCGCCAAGCGCAAGGTTGACAAATTCTACACTGCTCCCACGGTAATAAGGTCACTGGCAAAAGAAGGCGGGGATTATGTTCAGAAACATGACGTGTCTTGCCTAAAGCTGCTGGGTACTGTTGGTGAGCCCATAAATCCGGAGGCTTGGCGGTGGTATTTCCACTATGTAGGAAAAGACTGGGCGCCCATAGTTGACACTTGGTGGCAGACGGAAACAGGGGGACACATGATGACTCCTCTGCCGGGTGTTGGTCCGATCAAGCCAGGTTCATGTTCGTTCCCGTTCTTTGGGGTTGAACCGGTAATCCTTGATCCTGACACCGGAGCTGAGGTCGAGATACCCAGCCAGGAAGGGGCGCTATTTATAAAGCGTCCATGGCCCGGCATGGCCAGGACTGTCTACGGTGATCATGATCGATTCATCGAGACATATTTCAGCAGATTGCCGGGACTTTACTTCACCGGTGACGGCGCCAAGAAGGATGAAGACGGTTACTACTGGATTATAGGCAGAATCGATGATGTCTTGAACGTTTCCGGTCACAGGCTCGGCACAGCCGAAGTAGAGTCTGCCTTGGTGCTGCATCCTAGAGTCGCTGAAGCGGCTGTGGTGGGTTTCCCGCATGAAATTAAGGGACAGGGCATTTATGCGTTCGTTACCCTGAACACAGGTGTGGAGAAAACCGATGACCTCAAAAAGGAACTTGTCCAGCTTGTTCGAACGCAGATTGGTCCAATAGCCTCACCCGACGCCATTCAATGGGCGGATGCCTTGCCAAAAACACGCAGCGGAAAGATCATGAGGCGATTGCTGAAGAAAATTGCCGCAGGGAATGTTGAAGAACTCGGTGATGTATCTACACTAGCCGACCCAACCGTCATGGATAATCTGGTCAAGGAGAGGGTGACTCTTTAACGATTTTCCATTCTTATGCAGGCTAAGCCAGAGGCTCGGTCCGGTTAGTACGCCGGTTTGACCTCTGGCACACAAAAAGCTTATCAATACTGGAACAAAATTCCGGCGCATCTCCCTGATGAGTGTTTTTTTGGTTTCGCAGGATGTTTATTTCTTGAAGCCGTCTTCGTTTGCTTGATTTACATGACCCGAATGTTGTAATTGATATATGTGTAGCAAAACATCTGGCAAGACCATTTTCATCATGACGAATACCAATCGGCGTGTCCCTGGAAGAAATTGAGGTGAATGTGGCTTTTAAGGTAGGGGTAGTTCGAGACACCAGGTACCTCGAACACAAACCCGGCTTAATACATCCTGAGAGTCCAAGTCGATTACGAAGTGTTTACCGGATGCTTGACAAGGACTTTGCGGACAGACTGGTCTACATGGAACCAGAACCCGCCACTCTTGAACAGATTGAGCTTGTGCATACACCGGGATACGTCAAGTTGATATTGTCAACGGCTGAAAAAGATTTCACAACCTTGGCGTCTGATACTTTTGTGAGTTCCAAATCTTATCTGGCAGCCTGGTTGGCTGTTGGGGGCTGTGTCAAGGGGATTGATGCGCTTTTTGCTGATCAGGTCAGGACCTGTTTCTGTCTGGGCAGACCTCCCGGACATCATGCTCTGACCCATAGAGCAGGAGGGTTCTGTATTTTCAATAACTTAGGCGTGGCGGCAAAGTATGCGCAAGAAAAATATGGGGTGGAGAGAATCCTCATAATAGACTGGGATATTCACCATGGAAATGCTCTGCAGGACCTGTTCTATACGGATAACAAGGTGTTATACTTCTCTACACATTACATGGGCTGGTACCCCAACACCGGCGACTGGGAAGAAACAGGGGCTCTGAACGGTAAAGGTTACAATGTCAACATTCCGGTGCCAAAGGACATGGATGACAGCGATGTGATCCACATCTACAGGGAAGCCTTGACTGCCGTTGTCAAGAAATATAAGCCTCAGCTATTCCTGGTGGCTGCAGGTTTTGACGCCCATCAAAATGATCCACTGGGCAGGACCAGATTGACAGAAAAGGCTTATTACTGGTTGACTCAACTGATCCTGCAGTTAAGTGACTCCGTCAATAGCGCTCCAATCCTGTTTTCGCTCGAAGGCGGATATGACAATTATGCTCTGGCTGTATCCGTCAAAGAGGTTTTTTCCAATCTAGCCTTTGAAGGTCGAAGAGAGCGCATACCGTCCGACAAATCGGATCGGGCTCTGGAAGTTCTGGAAAAACTTAAGGGTGTGCACAGTAAACACGGTGTATGGGTCAAGTAGTGATCTGTTGCGTTCCTGTCACCTCTTGGTCATGCCTGAATAGTTATCGTGAAATGCAAAGACTGTTTTGACAATGGCTAATCCATGATGATGCCCAAATTTGTCATGCAAATATAATAGAGCAAGAAATATTTCAAACTTGTATTCACTTTTAAACAAACTTTACGATTATTACGATCTTGTCAACGAAACAGATGATCCTGAAATGATACGCGCAAGAATCAAAGCTCAAAATCCCTCTGCAAATCTCAAATCTTATTACGAGACCTGTCGGAGTTTCTCTTGGTCAAAACTGGAGAATCATTTTGAATCTGTAAAATCAGGACAAACAAACATAGTCTCGGAATCTGTGGATAGATGGCAAGCTGATGGACAGACTGGCCAAAAACCGGCGCTTGTGCTCGCCGGGGCGGGTGAGGACGATTTTATTACCTACGTCCGTCTCAAAGAATATTCTTGTCAAATGGCCAATATGCTAGTCGCCAAGGGTTTGTGCCAGGGGGATCGTCTTTTGATGCTCCTGTCGCCATGCATGGAAATGTACGCAATGATGCTGGCATGCGCGCGAGTCGGAGTGATCTTCTCTGTCATTGATGAAAGCATGGGACTGGACACGTTAGGCCACATATTTAAGGACGCTGGTCCGGCCGCAATTCTTGTGGACACTGACAAAGCCTCGCTTTATGAGCAGATTTCTGACGGTGATGAGCCGTTGGTTTTTGTGACCGGATCAGTTCCGACATCAGTGTTTAAAAGGGAGGTTCTTGTTGAAGTAGAAGCCTGTCATTACGAAAAAGATTTTGACAACCGGCTCTTTTCTCCGGAGACACCTCTTTTTATGGTTTATGTCTCGGGTTCCAATTCAGGGCCCAAAGCGGTAATCCATTCTCATAAAATGATGATAGGGGCTTATGCCTCGGCAAAATATGTCCTGGATCTTTATCAGGACTCTGTTCTTTGGTCTGACGCCGATCCCTCCAGTCTGGTCGGTGTTGTTTATGGGGCTTTTGCTCCATGGTTATGTGGCGCGACGACTGTAAGTCTTTGCATTCCTTTTTCAGCATCAGCCTGTTATCTGACTCTTGAACGTCGAGGCGTTTCCGTTTGGCTGACCAGTCCTCTTAATCTGGAAAAGTTAAGGAAGGAAGGCGACGACTTATCTGCAGGTTACGACTTTTCAAAACTCTGTCACATCGTTTCAGCGGGTAAGAATCTTGCGCCCGATTTATTTTACTGGGTCAGGGACAAGCTGAAAGTAGGCCCTCACGATTGCTGGGTGATGACTGAGGCAGGGATGATCTGCATAGCCAACTATCCTTCAGAGCAGATCAAACTGGGATCCATGGGGAAGCCTTTTCCCGGGATGCAGGCGGCTATCATTGATGAAAATGGTGAGGAGCTTCCGATAATAACTTTGGGAGAATTGGCCTTCAAGGTTGAGTGGCCGTCCATGATGGTGGGCATATGGGGTGACACCGCCAGGGCAAGCTCATACTTAAGGGGGAGTTGGTTTGTAACCGGAGACTTGGCCCTGAAAGATGAGGATGGATGTTATTATCATCATGGAAGATTAGACGATTTATTAAGAATCGGATTTAGGTATGTGGGGCCTTACCTTATTGAGAACGCAATCCTGAAACACCCGTCTGTCGAAGAAGTTGCCGTTATTCTAAAAAAGAACCCGAACAAGGATTTATCTTTCAAGGCTTATGTCACTGTAAGAAATGGTGAAAATCAATCATCCGACTTGTCTGAGATGATAATCGAATTTCTGAAAGAATCGATGAGTGACGACATACCTTTGCATGAAGTAGAATTAGTCAAGGCCTTGCCGAGATCTTCAACGGGCCGGGTTTTACGTCGAGTCTTGACCGCATGGGACCTTGGACTTCCAAGTGGTGACTTTACAAAGCTTTCCGACTGTCAAACAGAAATCTGACAAAACAACTTTCGATATCAATAGTTGGTCTGTCGCAACTTCAAGGTAAAGAATCTGCACAGATTTATGCCGATCTGCGGATAAATCCTCATTATACCCTGAAACTGCTGGTGCCTGAGCACGTAGGCCAGGGTAGGGGTTGCCGCAACGCAGGTTGCATTGGGGGCCATCCTTGTGAAAAGACTCAGTTCACCCATGAATGATCCAGATCCGATGGTAACTTTCTCGACCTGTTCCTCAGTTCCATAGCCCTTGTATATAGTTATGTCTCCGCTCACTATCAGATAGATTGATGAATTTTCTTCCTGTTCACGTATAAGGACATCCCCAGGGGAAAATGTTTCCAGGCTCACAACAGACGCTATGGCGTGAAGTTCTCTTACTCCCATACCTTCAAATATGCTGAATTTCTTCAAGTTATTGATCTTATCGATAATTTCTGGCATCACTCCCACCTCGTTGTTCACGCGTCTCAACGCATACATCGCTGCCTGTCTGACTTCCTCTGATTCATCATTCAGCTTGGCTTCCACTACAGGTATGAAAGATTTTTCGGGAAATGTCTCGGCTATTACAAGAATGGATATGAATCTTTTTACAGGATCATCGTCACTGGCAAGGAAAGTCAGCACCCTCTGGTGTGTTTCCTGGCGCATCAACGGGAATAGCCGCCGTCCTTTCAGTATCTTCTCATCAAGGGGGATGTCCTCAATCAGAGGAATGAGGAACGGAACGATCTCTCTAGCCACTGAATTCTCGACCAATTCTATGGCCAGTGACGCAGTTTCACTTTGGAGAGCCTGATACATAAGTCTCATGTCTGCATGAGATACCCATAAGGCGTAAAATATCAAACTAAGTGTTTCATCATTGTCCTCTTTGAGGTACTGAATCAACATCGTGACCACCGGTGATTCGGGTATGGAATTAAGATCATGTATGGCCACAAGGTTGGAATATGCGCGTTGAAGTTCCTGACCCAGAAAAGGAACCGACTCGAAATTTCTGAGTCCTGAGAGTCTTATTATCTCCAGGATAGCCTGTTTGGAACGTGTCTTGCCTTCCAGAAGGGAAACTTCAAGATATGGTAGTATTTCCTCTCCATAACACATCAAAGCTTCCATTGAGGACTTCCGGACTTCATCGTGCTCGTCACCCAGCAAACTAATCAGTTTGTTGACTGCTCGCATGTCTCTGGACGCCGTGCATGACGAAGCCGCTTCTGCCCGCGTAAGGGGATTGGCGTCGTCCAGAAGAGCTAGAGCAACGTCGGGCGCTATACGTGGCGCTTCAATCAGCACGGTGTCTTCAGATTTGTCCGATCTGACTTCTACCGAAACCGGTCCATATTGAACCGCGCCTGAACCACTGTCGAAAGCCCTGACCGATTCAATCTGGTCAAAATCAATCTCTCTTTCAACGATTACCTGTTTTAGCGTCTTCTTGTAGTGTTTTCTGAAGACCAGGGTCTCATAAAGCCAGTGAACAGCCAAGGCAAGAGCCACTGCGGAAAAATATCTGGCGCTGAGCACGGGTTTGAGGAAGATCATAATTAAAGATCCTGCCAGCATACCAATTTTCAGGACAGTCCCTCTGACAAAAGTTCGACTCCATGTCTGGAGTTCAGACGGAATGATATTGAAAAAAATCTTGTTCACCGGTCCGGCTATAGCTCGCTGGATCAATATGACAGAAAATTGACCGTAGGCTGCCATGAATATGTTGAAAAAGCCAAGAAGCCCAGCAAACAAAATGGTAAAGTTCAACGGCTGAATCAATGCTGAATTAGTCAGACCTATCGTCTGATAAATCCGTCCCATGAAAAAGAGCAGAAAGAATGAGACAAGAGTGGTGCAACCTCTGAAAATGCTCAAAAACGATATGAGCGCCTGTTCAGAATGGAATGTGGCGGTAGCAATTTCGCTGAACTGGTAAAAGAATATGGGCAGAAGTATGTTGGGCGTTAAACCGATTATGATCAAATACCTGATTATGGGGTACTTGGCCATCAGACGGGGCACTTCAGTGATGCTGATGGTGTTGGTCTTGACGCTGGTTGTCCGTACCTCTTTCTTCGGGCTAAAAAAGCCTGAGCCGGACATCAAAGTATATCCGCCAACGGCAGCTGACGTTAACGCAAAAAGAATCAGCGTCTGATCTTCACCGAAATACATCGTGAAGGGTTTTGTTCCAAAACTGCCTATTGTGGTAGCTAGAACCTGAAATGCAGTGATAAAGGGGAATATCCGCTTACCTTGCCTGGCGTCAAAAAGGTCTCCAGCGACATTCCACAGATAGACCAGCATTATCGAATCTAACAGATAGAGGAGCTGATAGAGTATGGGGTAGGCGATGGAGTAATCGGCCTTAACCATAAAAAAAAGAACTATGCTCGATATCCCATAAAACAGCATGAACCACGAGAGAATGGAATAATCAAGAAACCTTCGACCCAGTCGGTTGGCCACGCCAAAGACTGCAAAAGTCAGAAGGGCATTTATGACCAGCATGTAAGGTATGTATTGAGGGCCATACCTCTTCAGGAAGGCAGCATCGACATAGTTTCTGAAAAAGGCCAGGCCAAGAGCTGAAACAAAAAAAATACCCGATATCCATATGAACTTGTGAAACTCATGCGGGTAAACTTTCAGATACTTTTCCAGGAGATTTTTCATGAGGATTTCTTCGACTTATCACCAGATGATTGATTTCGAGTCCTGATGAGAAATACTTTCACGCAGCACCTTCCAGACATTCCGCGCTATTTCTTCACAGAAGGCATGGCGCATATGGATTGTCAGTTTTTGGTGAACCCCTCCGAATCCAGTGATTCTTTTACCTTCCGTCCAGAGCCTTTAGGCATCCTCATGAAGGTTGCGTAGGGGTAACGCCTGTCGAATTTAACGAATCCGCCAAAGGCCGGGTCAACACCAGGATTGAGTTCCCATAGTTCCCGAGGAGTTTGCCCGGTCCACTGCGATATTGTTCGCAACGGCAGGTCTCGGGATAATTTTTGTTTATCGATCAAATCAAATGCTATTACAGGAGCGGGCGTAATCTCGACATCGAAATATTTTCGATTATCGTTGATGATTTTAAGAGCGATCATTCTGGGGACAATGGTCTCCGAGAAAGTAGGAGCCAACACGTCCCAGAAGCCGAAGCCCGGATTCTTCTTCACAATCTGCTCGATTTTATCGGGGCCGTCCACAAAGGCCGCTGTCGAAAACAACCAGTCTAATTTTGGATTCTTTGCCCTTAACTGGTTAAATAGCCCGGAGGCCAGTTTCGTAGAAATTACCGGATCTCTTCGGTCATCCCACTCATTAGATGCAGACCATGACTGGCCGTTGTTCTTGACTGAACCGAGATTCCACCAGCCATGTCCGCCGGATTTTGTCTTCGACGTGGCGGACAGATCGCTAAGGCTTGCTGAAAGATAAAGCAAATCTACGGGCAGTTTTTCTTCTGAAAGTGTAGCGCTGATCAATGGTCCAACGCTCGACAGGCGTTCAAGGACTTCCAACAAGGTTGCGCGTCTGTCCATGAGCAAATAGTTGATTTGCTCCTCTATTCGTGCCTTCACCTCATGCCGCTCCAAAGGTATGCGTGACCCCGCAAAAACCAGATCACCCTTTTTCATTTCAGGAGGGATGTGATAATAAGGCCTGGCCAGCGTGTTGGGCTTTGCGAATATATTTTCAGGCCAGATCAGAGCTATTTCAAGTATAATAACAATTGTGATGGAGGCAAATTTGAGTATTCCGGCTCCAAGATTCCTTGTCAGTGATATCCGAGTTTTCATGAAGCCACACAATAAAGGAAACAGAAGGTTTTATCAACGCAGCCGCATTGAGTCGCTGTGCGGTCCCCACACATTCTTACTTGTTGATGTTCTCCTTCAATTCCTTGCCGGCTTTAAAAAACGGAAGTCTTTTGGATTGAACTGTTATTTGCTCACCGGTTTTGGGATTACGGCCCGTATAACCCTTATATTCCTTAACTACGAAAGAACCGAATCCTCGAATTTCTATCCTGTCGCTTCTCTCCAGTGCATCAGACATGGTGTTGAAAACCATGTCAACTATTTCCTCTGATTTACGCATTGGAAGCTCTGTTTCTTTAGATAATTGTTTTACCAGGTCGGATTTATTCATAATTGTCTCCGTATAATGTTGATGTTGTTTATGGGTCTGTGTCGAGCAAACTTTTAAAAAAGCATGGCAGAATCCCTTGCAACAACAGTGTCATGATGAACTGAAAGCGTCCCGTTCTTGACAACTGCCTCAAAAGACGATTTCTGTCGCAACCAATTGGCAAGCCCTATTTTTATTGTCTAATCCTTATAATGTCAAGATAAATTGATCATATTGACTTTCATGGAACCCAACGCATAGTTTCTGTACTCCTATGAGAGTGATCCGTTTATCCGTCGGAAGGCATTGACAATGATCTATTTTGCAGACCTGCATGTTCATTCCAAATACTCTATGGCCACATCTTCAGATAGTGATTTAGACAATTTGTTCAAATGGGCTGCGCTCAAGGGAATTGACGTGGTTGCTACGGGCGACTTTACTCATCCCGCCTGGCGTGAGGAAATTGCAGAACGCCTGGAACCCGATGATTCGGGCCTTTTTCGTCTCAAGAAAAGTTTCATCCCGGACGAGGAATCGTATCCCATCACCTCACGGCGACAAAATGTCCGTTTTATTCTGAATGTTGAAATTAGCTTGATTTATAGAATGAACGGCAAGGTCAGGAAAATACACAACCTCGTTTTTATGCCGGATCTTGATTCCATGAACAGGTTCTGTCTGCGCCTGAACGCAGTAGGTAATCTGAATTCGGATGGACGCCCGATACTGGGCCTTTCTGCCAGGAACCTGCTTGAGATAACAATGGAAGTATCCGAACAAAGCTTCGTTGTTCCTGCACACATATGGACTCCCTGGTTTTCTTTACTGGGAGCAAAATCGGGGTTTGATTCCGTGGAAGAATGTTTCGAGGATCTTTCCGGGCACATTTTCGCCTTGGAAACGGGCCTGTCCTCAGATCCGGACATGAACAGGCTGGTTTCGAGGCTGGACAAATACACCCTGATTTCAAACTCGGACACACATTCGCCCTCCAAACTTGCCAGAGAAGTGAACATATTCTCGGGGAAACCAGGTTATTCTTCGATTCGGGATAGTCTCCAGAGGGGAGGTCCAGGGACAAGTATCTCTTCGAATGGGCAGGCGCTTGCAGGTTGTCCTGCTTTAAAAGAAAACTTGAGTCATGAGGATGACAATTTTATTGGAACGATTGAGTTTTTCCCTGAACTAGGCAAGTATCACTGGGATGGGCATAAAAAATGTGATTACCGGTCGAACCCACTGGATGTTTCAGCCTCAGATGCACGTTGTCCGGGATGTGGAAGACCGGTCACCATCGGGGTCATGAACAGGATATCTCAACTAGCTGACAGAAAATTACCTCGATTAACTCCCAAGTCTGGTTATTTCTGGAAAATGATTCCGCTGGTCGAGATTATATCTGTGGCTCTTAAGGCGGGGCAGAAATCTAAAAAGGTTAATACGACTTATTTTGACATGTTGTCACAACTAGGGCCTGAAATTAAAATCTTGTGGGAAACACCAATCGATGAAATTTCCAGGGTTGCGCCTTCTGCGGTCGTAGATACTATAGAAAAGGTTAGGAAACACCAAGTGATTGTTGACCCCGGCTATGACGGTCAATACGGAAAAATAAATATTCAGAGCTAAACTAATCAATTAGACTGGTCTTGGCATGGCTGTCCATTTTTCAATGTTCTGTAAAATATTTTCTTTACTAAGTCTATGCTAATATTCTAAAAAATCATGGTGGGGCAGTCTTGACATAAATGTTATATTCAGATATTCACATATATATAGTAATCCAGTGGAGGGCTCAGTGAATAAATGGGTTTTGTTGAAATTTGCTGTCAGGACCTTGTCGCTCCTAACCATTTTAATGTTAGTGTTCCTGGAACCGTCATTTGTTGACGGAGCTGTAGTTGGAGGCGAGAAATTCGACTTGTTTAAAGCTCCAACCGCTCCAGGTGAAATAAGGCTGGCCGGCATTGACGGTAAACCGTTAAGGCTGTCTGATTTTCAGGGCAAAGTAGTGATACTGAATTTCTGGCGGAAAGACTGTCCTTACTGTGTTGTTGAAAAGGACCATTTGAAAAACTTTTCCAGGAAATTTGGTGGATCGGACTTGGAAATCATAAGTGTGGATTTGTGGGACGATCCTGCGTGGGTAAAGGACCAGGCTGCAAAGTTTGGTCCACAGTTCCGGATTGCAACGGGTCTTCCCGGGCGAAAGTCTTTCGTGGAGAATGTGGTCCGCGGGCGCCTCATGGGCTATTATGTAATAAATGAATCGAACGAGGCCATTTTCGAAATAAAAGGATTCCCGTCCACCTATGTTCTTGATAAACAGGGTAAGATAGTCGCCGGGCATACTGGCATGGTAAATTGGAACGCCCCGACGGTCCACGACACCATGCATTTGTTTCTGAAGGCGGAATCCAGACTGGAGAAAAAAGCCTCCATTATCGAAAGCAGACCCGGTTGGCTCAGTGATTTGATGAAATCTCCAGATGAAATTAATTTGAGTTTGCTGAGGTAGTTCCTGTGCCTAGCTGTAATTGCTGTCACACTGCCAAGATTTATTATGCCAGGGGGTTATCATGTTAGACATATTGTTGCTTCTAGGAATTGTTGCGGGCTGGATTGTTTTGAACAAATGGGTTCTTCCGAAAATGGGAGTTTCCACCTGAATGTCTCCTAATTGTTCCCCCTTGGATAGGGGCGATAAAAATAAACACTGACAGGAGCGGCCATCAAATAGGTCGTTCCGAGGATAAACCGAGATGAAACTTTTCATAAAAAAGTCATCTGACGATACGGAATCTAGTTTTGATTCCTCCACACAGAACCTTCATGACGACCAGAATGTAGATGTGGTTTCTGGCGAACCATCTACTGATGAAGATTTCTCATCTCCGATCGATGATGAGCAACGAGATCAGCTATTCCATGACATCAAGAAGATGGAATTTTCCAGGGAGGCGGAAATCTTCAAGGCCCTAGGGCATCCAATCAGGCTCAAAATTGTTTATGGCCTGTTAAAAGTCGGCGGATGCAATGTCAAGAACATGCAGGAGTGTCTGGGACTGCACCAGGCTACCGTCTCTCAGCATCTGATTCATTTGAAGAGTCGCGGAATAATAACCTCCGAACGTCAGGGGTTGGAGATGGTTTACACGGTCAACAACAACTGGGCAAAGTGTGTCATTGACAACATCGAGAGGAATCACAAAGACCCAAGATTTAAATGACCTGTTCACGGCAAGTTTGCTGTCAAGGTTGAATGGTTCAGCGGTTCATGCTCTGAGACCGTACGACTGAGCGCATGCCTTCAAAATATTGTGTCTGGCTGTTTACAAAGGAATTTGGAATGCCCGAACTTGTGCGATTTGGTGTCTCTATCCCCGAAGATTTACTTGAAAAATTCGATGCTCTCATTTCTGTTAAAGGTTATACAAACCGTTCCGAAGCAATAAGAGATCTCATAAGAGATCGGCTTGTCGAGGATCAATGGAGTGGAAGCGGGCACGAGGTTGTAGGGACAGTGACTGTGGTGTACAATCACGAACAAAGTGATCTGGCCCAGAAACTTACCGAAATTCAACACAGGACCCACGATCTGATCGTTTCAGCAATACATGTCCACCTGGATCACCATAACTGTCTTGAAGTTCTTATAGTTAGAGGAGAAGCGGACCAGGTAAAGAAAATAGGTGAACTCCTGATCTCTACCAGGGGTGTAAAGCATGGCAAAATAACAATGACTACAACGGGAAGCGAAATCGACTGATGTCCGGTTATTCTTCCGGGGAATCTTTCTAGGCGTATACCTTCCTGAGCGAAATCGGCCTGACATCTCCTCTGCAAGGTGGCGGGGCCAGAAGCTGCAAATCAACGTTGAGCCACTGATAATCGGGGTTCAGATCCCGCAGTTTTCCGTCCATCGGTGGTGTGGAATGTTCATTGTGTTCGTAAGAAACCAGGAATATGCCGACCCCATATTCTTCGGTTCTGTCGATCAGATAAGCTGCCACGAAATCGTCTTCCGACATTTTTGCATTCTGGGCCAATTCAACTATCTCCTCGTTGCTGATCTTTATCAATGCAAATTTGGAGATACCTTGCTCGGAGAGTCGAATTAATGAGCGAGCTTCTGATGAGCATATGTATACGGTAGAAATGAAATCAAACCTCGACATATACCTTGCTGCTACGAGAGCAGCCGTTCGGCGGCCTCCCACTGTATGGTGGAAACCATAATATTCGTATAACTTCTGCTGAATGTTGTCAGCTAATTTGTCTCCTTTCTCATATAATTCCCTAGAGATATACCTGAGAGATTTTCCCAGGTCTTCGGCAGCGTAGGCCACAGGCCAATCGATCCGAACGTGAAAATGTGATAATCCGTACCTGTATTTGCTCTTGATGGAGGGATCTAACTGAAGTAAAACCGAAAAATCAGATTTCAGCAGTGACCGTAAGAGATCAGGGAATTGAGAGTCGTCGAAAAAGCGCATTCGGTGATGAAAAACATCTTTGAGGTCAAGAACGCCAAGGTGATGGAGATTTTCTTTGGTAACCTTGTTGGAGTCAAAAAATCTGATGTGTATCTTGGATTCTGGAGGAATAGATCCCTCGGAAAATATCACTATGAAATGTTTGTGGTTCACATACTCATGACCTACATTCCTGGACCTCGGCTTCAATTCCCTCATTTCCACGAAGGGATACTCTTCCTTTTTTTCCTTAAATGTTTTGTACGATTCAATCAAACCTTCAGCTATGAACAGTCTGTCAAGTTCATCCCTCAAGAAAAAATAAAGACACCTGCGGTAACGTTCGTTCCAACTAATTTCATTTCGTCTCACAAACGGCATGAGAAACTACCTTTCACTGACTAATAAGGAAATGAATATCATCTCAGATGCAAAAACCGTCCCGAGCGCATATCAAAAAAATGTAGAAATCTGGTCAATATTGGATTGTCGGGAACAGACACGTTCTTTCGACTGATGAATTATGAGGCTTCACAGCTTATCAAAGCGCGGCAAGACTTGCAAGCCGTGGAAAAAAAATATATTTAAGACTTATGGTTTAAACCCACATCGGAAGGCTTAATAATGAACGACAAAGAGAGTAGAAAACATTCAACACATTTTGACGAAAGCGAAGATTCTGAAGATTTCGCGTCCTTATTCGAAGCCACTCAGAGAACTTCCTTGAATTCTTCTGCGGCAGATAACAAGATTGTCGCTGACATTGTCTCCATCGGAGATGAGTGGATCTTCGTTGATATAGGTGGAAAAACGGAAGGTATGATATCTAAAGGGGAATTCCAAAACGACGCTGGCGAAATGACCGTCAAGAAGGGCGACCCCATCACTGCATACATCATCAGGAAAACAGATGGTGAAATTCTGCTGAGTCGTAAAATGACCATGGCGGCTTCGTCTGAAGCGGCTCGTGAGGCCTTTCAGCGGCGCATTCCCGTCGATGGACTGGTGATGGAGGAGAGGAAAGGCGGTTTTTCGGTCAAGGTATTCGGGAAAATGGCTTTTTGTCCATACTCCCAAATCGACCTAGTCTCAGGAGTCCCGGCCGAGCAATACATTGGGCAAAAACTGTCGTTCAAGATCACGGAGTATTCGGACCGAGGCAAAAACATCGTTTTGTCCCGTCGCAAAATGCTGGAAGAGGAGAGGCAAGCCAGGGTAGAGGAGCTGAAAAACATCCTCAAAGTCGATGATGTGGTTTCCGGGTCAGTCAAGAGAATCGAGCCATTCGGCGCATTCATCGATATCGGAGGAATCGAGGGCCTGGCCCCGATTTCTGAGGTTGCCTGGGGCAGAGTAGAGAATATTTCGGATGTTTTGTCCACGGACCAGATAATTACTGTCAAAATCATCAACCTTGACTGGGAGCGCAACCGTATTTCTTTAAGCCTCAAGCAGGCGATGGAGGATCCATGGGACTCGGTAGCCGTAAAGTATTCGTCCGGATCTATCGTCCGTGGGCATATTACACGACTCACAAACTTTGGGGCTTTTCTGGAATTGGAGCCGGGCGTGGACGGTCTGATTCATATCTCTAACCTGGGCCAAGGAAAAAGAATCAGCCATCCACGAGAAGTCGTCTCTACCGGTATGTCTGTGGAGGCCAGGGTAATATCCGTAGATCCTGAAGGCAAAAGAATCGGCCTTGAAATCGAAAAGCCGCCTGCAGATGAAAATGTCGCCGAAACGCTGGTCATCGTGCCGGGGCAAGTGGTCACAGGAGTAGTGGATTCAGTCCAGGAATACGGAGTATTTCTGAAACTTGAGAACGGGAAAACGGGCTTACTTCATCTTTCAGAGATTGACGCGCAGAAGTCAGGCGATCTGAAGAAAAAATTTCCTTCTGGATCAAGCGTGGATGTGAAAGTCCTGTCTATGGATGATCAGTCAGGTCGAATCTCATTGAGCCAAAAGGCCCTTGGGGTGGAGGCTGAAAAGCAGCAGATTGATGAATTCAGAACAAAACTTGGAAAGAGCGGCTCTTTTGGAACACTGGGTGACTTGCTTAGAGACAAACTTGGTGGAAACTGAGTCTCGCGAGATATCCGGGGGCCAGACTTTAGACGGCCCCCGAAAAGCGAATTTATCAGTATTAATCTCGCAGGTTTAAGCGCTGATCGCTACGACTGTTTGACTTCGATTTTGTGTGTTGTCTTTTTTTCGTGTTGCGCTTTGGGAAGTTTAAGCTTTAATACGCCATTCCTGAAATTGGCCTCGACCTGATCCTGCAATACATCACACGGCAAGCTCAGTGATCTGGTGAAACTACCGTAACTCCTTTCGACTGAGTGTCGGTTCTCTGTTCTTTCTTCCTTTTCCTCTTTTTTCTCCCCCCTGATCACCAGGGTGTCGCCAGAAAGATTCACCTCTATGTCAGTGGCTTGAACGCCTGGCAATTCAGCGCTTACCAGCACGTCGTCCTCAGTTTCTTTAACGTCAAATACTGGAACGAACCCTTTGGACCCCTCAATTGATGCGGGGGGCCAAACACCTCCAAAAAAATTGGTGAATAACGCGTCCACTTCCTTCTTGAATTGGACAATGGAGCTGTCGGAAGGCGTTCCAGATGTCTTGTTGAACCATGGTATGATGCTCGACATCGATTTACTCCTTTCATTCAAGATCTGGTGACCACATTTCTTAAGAGCAATCTGCTCATCCAGGTGTCATAACGATTTGCAGATTTATCTCATATCCACGAGCAGTGGTGCTAAGAATCTACTGGTGTGACATTCAGAACCCAAAATGGTTTCCAAAAAAAGACTAGAAAGATCGGGACAACTTCTATCTAAAGTCGCGCTATATAATGCCAGGTTGCTGTTTCCAAAAACTGAGATGGCCCCATCGCTTGAAGGAAACACTGGAAATTTAAGGGATCTGACGAGGCATAGATAAAAAAAAAGGGGACGATTTTCGTCCCCTAAGGATAAGGAGGAATTGTGGTCATTGTTTCTCGAAGAGAGACGGTACCACGGTTACGCCCTCTTGCCGCCTTTGGCGGGTTTGTATCTTTTTATCGACGTGTTGGCCTTTACACGTTGACAATCGATAGGGCCTGGCCGCGCTTCACTGCAGCGGCGAAACTTGATCCATCTACCAAAGACTCTCGGACATTCTTTTCAAATTTTTTGAATCGCCTGCAAACGAGACGTTGTAGATTCCAGATCCCTGCAGAGTTCCTGAAACCAGCTTAAACGGAGCGTCAAGGAAATAGTGGACCACGGAAAACTGGTCTGGAACTTCTAACGATGCCTGGTTAACCGGATATGAGACTGTTGGAACGTAAGAAGCCGGAGCAAAATTGGGATCAGCCTGATACCTTACGGCTGGTCTGATCTGATTGAACACTCCTGGAAACGGTTTGCACTTAGTGATAGGGGCTGGCATGCATACGGGCGGAGCGCATGTAGTAGGCATACAAACCGGAGGACCGCACATCGGAGGGACGCAACTAGGTGGAGCGCAAACTACAGGAGCGCACACGGGCGGAGCGCAGCGTTTTGGAGGTGGTGGGGCTAACAGCCCACCCATTACTGCTGAGGGCAGTCCGATCACGGCGCCGCACATGTTCGTGCATACGCCCAGCAATCCGCCGAGCAAGGCAAAAGGTCCTCCAGTTGGTCCACACGACGGTGGAGCGCAAACCGGGGGCGCACATACTGGTGGAGCACATACCGGCGCGGCTACAGGAGGACCGCCCGCTATTCCCACCGTTGGACAAATTGTGATTAACGTAAAACATAAAATCGAAAGAACAGCAACAAACCTTAGCGCCATACCTCATCCTCCTTTTGTCAGATCCCTCATGTTCTTGTTAAGTTTATCAATGAAAGGTGAAGGTATCTGAATTCAGCCTCTTGTGAAGCTTGATTGAGCTGGGGCTTTAACATGGTGCTTTTGATCTGTCAAGTAAAAACACCAAAAAATCAATAGTAAAACAAAAAAACTATCAGTATATTATTAAAACTAAATATCTTATTGAATTATATACTTAAATATGTAATTCTTAAAAAACATATAAGACGGATTGACGATTAAGCGTATAGCTATTTAATAATAAATGTAAAAATTAAGTATGTGATTAGAATAAACGAAAAGGTAAGGGAAGGAAGATAAAGCAAATGAACAAGTTGTGTTATATCATCCTATTTATTTTAAGTATTACTTCCGGGTCGGCTTTGGCGCAGGAAGACAGTGTGTTGCCGTACAATATGGCTGTGGAGGCTCTCCAACAAGACAGATTGGATGATGCGATTGATCTTTTTTCCAAATCTCTTCAGGTTGATCCCACGGACCACCTGGCGCTCAACAACCGCGGTGTCGCCTATAAACGCAAGGGCCAATATGACAAGGCGATTGCTGATTATACCAGGGCTTTGACCCTGAAGCCGGATTATTATTATGCTCAGGTAAATAGGGGAATTGCCAGGTTCCGGAGTGACGACCTCGACGGAGCGCGCGCCGATCTTGAGGCCTGTGCCAAATTGAAGAAAAAGGACGCCATTATTTACACAACCCTGGGGTTAATATACCAGCGTGAAAAGAACTACGACAGAGCCTTGTCAAATCTCAGAGAAGCGGTCTCTCTTAACAGGAACAACAAGAAGGCCTACATGGCTATGGGTGAAATTCTTGAGAGTCAGAAAAACTACGAGAAGGCCCTGGATTTTTATATGAAGGCTTCTTCCATAGAGGGTAGGAAGAAAGATCAGTCCGAAGTTGAGGGCAAGATTGATTCGTTACGGAAGATGTATTCCCAGGAGCTATACCTTCAGGGACTAGAAAATTATCGTGAGGGAAATTTCAAGAACGCATTGAATTTCTGGAACAACGCCGCAAGGCTGGAACCGGAAAATGTTCAGATAATCAGGGATCGCGGCCTGACATTATATAAGACGGGTCAGTATCAGAAAGCTTTGGATGATTTCAATGCCGCTCTGGAGAGAGAACCACACAGAGGTGAGATATACAGGATAAGAGCTGACACCTTGTACAAACTGAAACAGTCAGAAAAGGCTCTGGCCGATTATGCAAAAGCTCTTGAACTCAATCCCCAGGATGCAATTGGGTTCAACAACAGAGGCCTGGTGTTTCACGAGTCCGGTGATTTGGACAAAGCAATCAGTGATTATTCCAATGCTATTGCTCTCGATTCATCCAACCCGGCCTTCTATGAAAACAGGGCCCTGATTTACGTCGCAAAGGCGCAGTACAAGAACGCCATAGAAGATTATCAATCTGCCATAAAATATCTTACTGACGAGAAGTTAAAGGCGGTATTGAGGCAAAAAGTCACTGCATTGGGCGAAATGGAAGCAGGCTCCGATTCATCTGGAGCGAAACAATAGTGCCGGGAATTCCTGTTCTGTTGGGCCTGATCATCGCCAGACAGGGAAAGATGTCCTTGAAAATTAAAAAAGTTAACCGTTCACAATATTATATAATACATTATGTTTTTATGTAAACATATTGTTTTTCATTGACAAAAATGTATATGCAATATAGACATGATTCGCAACTGGCGTGATCTGGCCGAATTTACGCCTGTAAGGTCCAGAGGGGTCTATGAAATTCATCGAAGCCTACAATCCGGTAGACCTGTTTATACTGACCACGGTTTTGATCTCTCTTATTCTAGGTCTCTGGAAGGGTTTTGTGCGTTCTTTGACGGCCCTTTCCGGCCTTGTCATTGGAATAGTGGTGGCGGGAAAATATTATCCCGATGTGCAAGTCTATATTTACAAGGTTTCATCACTGAATCCGCAGATAGCCATGATAATATCCATGTTAGCCCTGTTTGTTTCTGTCCAGGTAATTTTTGTGCTGATTCGCAAGATGATGGACACCCTGATTGATATAACGCGTCTGGGGTGGTTGGACAGAGCCATGGGAGCGCTGATGGGGGCGTCCACGGGTCTGGTGATGGTGGCTGCTGTAGTTCAGTTGCTTGTTCTCACGGCTCCGGAGTGGCCATCGATCAAGGGGTCAGCGTTAATAGCTCCGGTTGAAAGCCTTACTCTCAGGGCGCTGGAATACGCCCCTCAACAGGCAAAAGACCAAATAAACGCAATGATCAATAAATGGCGAGGATTCCAGGACGTTCCACAGGATAAAAGTGACAATCGAGCGGGGTCGGGAGTGACGACAACTCCAGTTCCATCAGCGCCCCGACAGTGAAATATCTTATTTGTCTTCTCGGGAGGATGATATGAAGCGATCCTTCTTGCTTTTGTTAGGAGTATTTATTTTAGCGGGACTGTCAGGTTGCGCTTACTTTCAGAAAAAGGACGAACCTCCGCCCCTGCCCCCGATTGAGGAAGTGAAACCACCATTGAGCCTGAAGGGGGACCATTTCAATTCATTTCCGTGGTCAGCGCTTCAGAGCCCGAAAAAGGACGGGAATGATCCTGACACTATCACCGTCACGGTTAAGGACGGCGACACAATGGAATCGATTTCTGAGAGCATGATGGGCAGCGCTGGAATGGCGCCGGGTCTGGCGGCGTTCAACAAACTGTCTTCGTCCGCCTCGCTCAGTTCCGGTGACAGGGTGGTGATTCCCAATCCGATTATTGGAGTGAGCAGTAAGATCACCGTAAAAAGCAAAGGTTCCAAGGAATTCGGTGATCCACAAAACCTGGGCGTTTCATTCAACAAGGGTGACGAGTATAAACTCAGATTTGAAAGCAATGTGAACGGTTTCCTGTATGTTTTTCGCAAAAGCGCGAAGGGTGTGAATATCCTGTTTCCGGCCGCGTTAAAGAAAAGTAAGAGAAATCAGCATCCGGAACCTCTGATGAGGGATTCTGGGAAGGTTATAGCTCATGATCCTGTTTCCATACCCTTAGGAAAGAATGGATTTGTTTATGATCCGAAGAATGCAGGCGACATGCTGTATGTTTTTCTGTCAATGCGTAAAGTCAACGAACTTGAGGAGTTGAAGTCAAAGTCTCCCATTCGGGTGGAAGACCTGGAAGATGTAATGAGACGTGTCAAGGAGGGAGAGATCAGAAACGAGCCTCCGATGCATGTGCTGCGAATTACCGATCCTGGAGAAATACTTGGTTTTACGTTGAATATAGACGGCTGATCAAAAACATTGACAACAACATCAAAAAAATAGTATACGAATCTGATTACGGGGCTGTAGCTCAGTTGGGAGAGCGCTTGAATGGCATTCAAGAGGTCGTCGGTTCGATCCCGTCCAGCTCCACCATTAAAAACAATTGCCTACTTACCTGAATGGGAAAGTAGGCTTTTTTGTTTTTGAGCAGTTATTCTGGGAAATGGAACATTCGACGTGTTCGGGAATTCTGAGATCGACTAAAAATTATGACTGCTGAATGGGCTGGACTCACTGTGGAGCCCGCCCCGCAGTCTGATCACCATATTAGTTCAGTGGGTTTGAGGGCGTTGTTCGCTCCCCAAGTCAATATCATCATTTCAGTTCCGTTATATCTGCAAATTGATCGAGAGCCCCGGGATTTGCAAGAGCGTCTTTATTGGTCACCGGTTTACCTTCAATTACATTTCGAACTGCGAGTTCAACCTTTTTCCCGTTGAGTGTGACCGGTATGTCCTCAATGGGAAAAATGAAAGCCGGCACATGGCGCGGTGTGGTGTTGTCTCTTATCGTCTTCCTGATCCTGTTTTTCAGAGCATCATCAAGAGTCACTCCAGGGGCCGTTTTTACGAACAGCAGTACTCTCACGTCGTTGTCCCAGTCCTGACCTACAACTATGCTGTCAGAAATCTCTTCAAGGGATTCAACCTGTCTGTAAATTTCCGCTGTTCCGATACGAACACCTGATGGATTAAGGGTGGCGTCGGACCGTCCGTATATTTTCACGCCGCCGTGGCTTGTTATTTCGATGTAGTCTCCGTGATGCCAAACATTTGGGAAGACGGAGAAGTAAGCGGAGTTGTATTTTCTGTTATCAGGGTCATTCCAGAAATAAATCGGCATGGAAGGGAAGGAAGACGCGCAGACCAACTCACCCTGCCGTTTGGTGGTGCTGTGGCCGTATCCATCGAAAGCCAGGACACGCATGCCTAGTCCACGGCACTGTAGCTCACCTTCATAGACGGGTAGAATGGGGCAGCCAAGGGCAAAACAGGAAACTATGTCTGTGCCGCCGGAAATGGATGCAAGCTGTATGTCTGTTTTCACATCCCTGTACACATACTTGAAACTGTCTTCAGACAAAGGTGAACCTGTTGAACACATGAGTCTTAAATCCGCCAGATCAAATTGCTCTCGCGGGTTGAGCCCTGCCTTTTCGATTCCTGCTATATACCTGGCGCTAGTCCCGAAGATCGTCATTTTCTCCTCTTCGGCAAACTTGAAAATAGCTCCAGCGTCAGGAAAGAACGGGGAACCATCATATAAGAGAACGGTGGCCCCGACAGCCAGCGCGCTAACAAGCCAATTCCACATCATCCAGCCGCATGTGGTGAAATAATAAATTTTGTCTTCTCTCTTGAGATCACAATGAAGCAGGTGCTCCTTCAAATGCTGCAAGAGAGTCCCTCCTGCACCGTGAACCATACACTTTGGCAATCCTGTGGTCCCGGATGAATACATAATGTACAGCGGATGATCGAATGATGTCTGTTGAAATTCCAATTCAAGCCCGGTTGAGTCCGACAGGAAATCACCGTATAAGATTCCATTTGGAACCTGGCTCAAGTCGGGAGTATTGTTAGTGTATGGAATTACGATAACCTTCTCAATGCTCGGCGTCTGTTTAGTCACCTCTGAAATCTTTGCCAGCGAATCGTGACTCTTGCCGTTGTAGAAGTATCCATCTGCCGTGAAAAGAATTCTTGGCTCAATCTGCCCGAACCTGTCCATGACTCCTTTGACGCCAAAATCCGGGGAGCACGAAGACCAGATCGCTCCGATACTTGTAGTTGCGAGCATTGCCACGATAGTTTCGGTAATATTGGGCACATATCCCGCTACTCTATCGCCCGTTCTGATTCCGGAGTCTCGTAGGGATTTAGCCAACCTTGCCACCTGATCGTAGAGGTCTGCATAGCTGATGCGAGTGGTAGGCAGCCCTTCGCCCTTGAAAACGATTGCAGTGTGGTCATCACGGAACCTCAAAAGGTTCTGCGCAAAATTCAATTCAGAACCGACAAACCATTTAGCCCCGATCATTCCTGGCTGGTCATCAAGGACTTTCTCCCAGCTTTTTGAAGAGACCACGCCGCCAAATTCCCAAACGAGTTTCCAGAAGTCCTCTCGATAGTCTATGGACCACTGGTACAGCTCGTGGTAGTTGGTGATGCCCAAAGCGTAGGACCGATTCACGACCTCTATAAAACGCATAATGTTGGAGTTTTCGACTCGTTCGAATGTTGGCGTCCAAAGTGGAGTCATCCTTAAACCTCCTCTCGCAATGGCTGGACAGGGTAAGTGATCGAAAGAACGAAGCCCTGCCGACCATTAAAATGAAAAGCAAAAGGACGGAAGGCTGTCCGACCTTTTGCCTGATTTAAATGGATTTTAGTTTTCCTGGACCCTATTTGGATGTCCAGGTCGCCTTTTCACTCCAATTAGATGGAAACTTTTGCCCCGGAGCCTCCCCGAGCCGCGTCTTGAGTTCGCCGAGTCCCTTGCGCTTGTATTCTTCCCTGGGTTGTTTTGGGATACGACGATTGAGTATAGATTCGGAGCGCAAGCGCCTGCCTACGGTCTTCTCCATCATTGCCCCGAGATCAAGTAATCTGTCCACATCAATTCCCGTCTGTATCCCCATTTCGTCCATCATGACCACCATGTCTTCTATTGGCTGCAGGCCAACCACATTGGGATCTCTGTAATAATATGCGCCAGTTCCGGCCACCGGGACTCTGTCCAGGAAATTTGCGGGTTGTCCTCCCAAACCTCCGAGAGTTGCCTCGAATATATCAATCCCAGCCTGTAGCGCAGCCAGGCAGTTTGCCGTTCCCCAACCTCGGGTGACATGAAAGTGCGCGATGTGCAGGCGACTGTCGGGCATGGCTTCCATTACCATGGAAAAATATTTATAAACCTGGTTTGGTGGCGCGCTTCCATCGTGATCCGCATGTTCAATGTCATATGCTCCAATCTCAAGCCACCTCTTCGAGAATTCCACAGCTTCCTCAAGTTTTGTCGGGCCGGAAATCGGTGAACCCCATATCGTGGAAACCGTCCCATTCATTTTTATCCCGACGTCCTTCGCTTTTTCTATACACCTCTTGGCTTCTTCCCAGTAAGCGGGAAGGGTGGTTCCAGAATTGGCAAAGTGGTGCTCTTCATCCGTGGACACCATCATGAGTATCCGGTCAGGCCCCCAACCTTCCTTGCGCGCTGCCACGGCGCGGTCCACCGCCTTTTCCCTGATAGTTATGGCCGTCAATGTTACGTCGTCCCAGTTGACTCCGGCTTTGGACAACTTTTTGGAATTACGAAGTCTCTTTAGCAGTTCATCCGCATCCTTGAATTGTGGCATGGCCGAAGGATTTCCTAGATTTGTCACTTCAAGATGCTTTATTCCGCAAAGAATGAGTTCCTCCAGATAAAACAACTTGGCTTCAGTTGGTATCCATATTTCTTCATGCTGGAAACCATCGCGTACGGTAATGTCGTTAACCTGAACTTTTCCGGGGAAAGATAATTCACGAGCGCTCATAAAGGGACCTCCTTAGCTATTCACCACAATATTGGGGTTTACGTTTTTCACGGAAAGCTGTCAGCCCTTCGGTCCTATCCTTAGTAGGTATGGTGACAGCATACGCGTTGGATTCAATCGCAAGGCCCACAGGAAGACTGACTTCCAGCCCCTTGTTGACTGCGTACTTGGCCTGAGCCAGAGCTACCGGACCGTTTGAGGCAATCTCCATGGCAATCTCTTTTGACCGTGGCATAAGGTTTTCAGGCTCGACAACTTCGGTGAAGAGCCCATAATCCAATCCCTGGTCTGCGGTTATTCTTCGTGCCCGAAAGATCATGTCCTTTGCTCTGGCAAGTCCGACTACTCGTGGAAGTCTTTGAGTTCCACCGGCCCCCGGAATTATTGCCAGACTGGTTTCGGTTAAGCCCACTACAGCAGACTTGGAACCGATTCTGATGTCACAGGCCAAAGCCAATTCCAACCCACCTCCAAACGCGTAACCATTTACGGCAGCTATTACAGGCTTAGGCAACTCTTCAACACGGGAAAACACATTTCTGATGGTCTGAATATATAATCTGACCTGATCAGGCGTCATTCCCGCTCGCTCCTTCAGATCCGCCCCTGTGCTGAATGCGTTCTTGCCTGCGATTGTCCCCGTGATGATGACCACCTTTACTGACCTGTCGAACTCAATCTCGCCCAATACCCCGTTGAACGATGCCAGCAACGACATGTCGAAACAGTTCAATGACTCGGGCCTATTTATGGTCAAAGTCATGACACCATCTTCAATGTCTCTTAAAAGAGACTCGCTTCCTCCCATGATCTCTGCCCTCCAGACGTCTTTATTATTTCATGCCTCAGTTGAGGAAATGATCAAAGGGGCTCCCCAACAAAGCAAGCTCTTTCTTGCTTCAACTTGCCGGGTGTTTAACTCTGGAAAATGATTTAAGATGTTGAAAGATCAGATTTTTGAATATCGAGTATATCTGCAAATTCGATCATTGTTCAGAATGAAGAACTCTTAGCTCTCTGCATGAAGCTGGAACAGTATCCGGTGAAATTTGACAAAGACCTTGTAGTCGAAAATATTACGAATTTATATTGTTTGACCAGTAATACAAGAAGAGTTATCGTATTCAAAAGATCATATACCATTTTTAGACTTGACTTTTCAACAACTGTTTCATAAACATCATACTAGTTCATGCCTTTCTTCATTGTGAAATATCAATTCAAATATGACTAACCGCAGCTCAGTATACATTCTGGGTGGCGCGCATCAAATTTTCCAAGAGTTAAACAGATGCGGGAGCTTTCTCAGGACATTGGTTACACTTTCAGATCGTTTTTAGCCATTCGTTTTCCCGGCTTAACCGCTGTTTTAGGGACTTAAACCGGGGGGCGCAAACACGGAATACTGCTGATAAGTGTTGTAGAGGTCAGTAAGCTTTCTTGGAGTAACTTGACCCTTTTAAACGAGTGTCTTTTGTATTGTAGGGATGGCCGGCTATCCTGAAAGAGTGTATTTGCATCTAATGGCGATTGGGCGGCAATGACGCTTTTTGTATCCAATAGATAGTGTTTGATTTGTCGGGGCTCCTGTAAGCTCAACTTCAAGGACGGACTACGCAAAGGGGATGCTGAATGTCGGATGTCATACTTGAGGCCAGGAATGTCTTTCTCTCTTTCCACGGTGTCGCAGCTTTAACAAATGTAAGTTTCAAGGTTCACAGGGGAGAGATATTCTCCATCATTGGTCCAAATGGTGCGGGCAAGACATGCATGATGAACTGCATCAACGGACTTTATCATCCAAAAACCGGCCAACTTCTGATGAAAGGGGTGGATATTACCAGGTATTCCCCTCACAAAAGAGCCTCCATGGGTTTATCGAGGACCTTTCAGAAAATTGAGTTATTCGGAGGCATGACCGTTTTAGATAACATCCGTCTGGGTAGGCATCTCCATTTGAATTCGGGTTTACTCAGTTCCTGCTTTTACTGGGGCAAGACCTCCAGAGAAGAGATAGCTGCGAGAAAATTCATTGAAGAGGAAATAATTGATCTGCTTGAAATTGAGTCTGTGCGCAATGAAGTTACCGGAATGTTGCCTTATGGAATGCAAAAACGTATCGAGTTGGCGAGGGCTTTGGCAGTCCAGCCTGAACTTATACTCCTGGATGAGCCTTTGGCAGGTCTGAATCTGGAAGAGACAGAAGACATGGCCCGATTCATTGTCGATATCAATGAGGACAAGCGTTGGAAAGTGACCTGTGTGTTGGTCGAACATGACATGGGTGTGGTCATGGACTTGTCTGACAGGGTTATGACATTGAACTTCGGAGTAAAAATAGCTGAAGGGACACCTAAGGAAGTTCAGGAGAGTCCGGAAGTAATCAAGGCCTATCTCGGCGAGGTGGAGGATTTATATGTCAGCCGCAGGTGATCAGGGACATAAGGGCGAAATTGAAATCACTAAGGACCTTACCTTACCGAAACTACTGGTGAAACAGTGCCAGAAATACGGTGACTCCAAGGTTGCAATGAGGGAGAAGGAATTCGGCATCTGGTGTCCGGTTACATGGAAGAACTACCTTGACAATGTTAGAGACATAACGCTTGGACTGATCAGTCTGGGAATGGAAACAGGCGACAAAGTAATAATGATCGGTGACAACAGGCCTGAAGCGCTCTGGACTGAAATGGCCGCAATGTGTGGGGGTGGTGTTGGTGTCTGGTTATTCCAGGATTGCCTGATGGACGAGGTAAAATACATTGTCGACCATTCCGACTCGAAGTTTTATGTGGCTGAAGGTCAGGAAGAGGTTGATAAAGCACTGGCGATCAGGGACAGTTGCCCCAAACTGAAGAAAATTATCTGGGATGATCCAAAAGGCATGCGCCACTATGATGATCCCATGCTAATCAGTCTGGATGAGGTCATGGAACTGGGGCGGAAGAAAGCCGTCAGTGATCCCGGTCTTTTCGAAAGCCTTATTGAGAAAGGTCAAGGAGATGATGTCTGTCTACTCTTTTACACATCCGGCACCACATCCCTGCCAAAAGGCGCCCTGTTGACTCACTACAACATGCTCACCATGGGCCGCAACTTGATGAGAGTTGACCCATGCACTGAATCAGACGATTTTGTCTCTTACCTGCCTTTTGCCTGGATAGGTGAGCAGATGATGTCAATCTCTTGTGGGTTGCAGATCGGTTACACTATCAACTTCCCGGAGGAACCGGAAGTGGCCCAGGCTAATGTTCGCGAGATAGGGCCTCACGTCATGTTCGCTCCCCCCCGTCTATATGAGCAATTTACCAGGACTGTCCAGGTAAAGTATCTGGACGCATCATGGCTTAAACGCAAGATATATGAACTGGGGATGAAGATCGGCTATCACACCGCAGAGCTAAAATTTGAAAAGAAAACGGTCCCAATTCATTGGAAATTTTTGCGATTATTCGCCGAAAAGACCCTATTCGGGAAAATTCGTGATCACCTGGGGTTGAGTCGGGTGCGCCACGCATACACGGGTGGCGCAGCAATGGGGCCTGATCATTTCAGATTTTTCCACGCAATAGGAGTCAACCTCAAGCAGATTTATGGCCAGACTGAAATAGCAGGGATATCGGTTGTCCATAGAGACGATGACATAAAGTTTGACACGGTGGGGACTCCCATCCCGGAGACGGAAATCCAGATCGGAGCCGATGACGAAATACTGGCCAAAAGCCCTTCGGTCTTCGTGGGCTATTACAAAATGCCCCAAGAGACAGAAAAAGCACTCAAAGATGGCTGGCTGTATTCTGGGGACACCGGCTTCATTGACGAAGATGGGCACTTGGTAGTCTTTGACAGGTCAAAGGACATCATGATCCTGAGCGACGGGAGGAAGTTTTCCCCGCAGTTCCTTGAGGCCAGACTCAAATTCAGCCCGTATATCAGGGATGCTCTGATAGTGGGGCATAACAGGCCTAATGTTGTGGCAATTATATGCATAGATTACAATACGGTAGGCAAATGGGCTGAAGACCAGGGCATCAACTACACGAGTTACACCGAACTGTCACAAATACCTCAGGTCTACGATCTGGTGATGAGATCGCTCGATGGTGTAAACAAATCCGTTCCGGAAGCCGCAAAAATTACCAGATTCGCAAACCTTTACAAAGAATTCGACGCTGACGATGACGAATTGACCAGGACTCGCAAGATCAGACGGGCGTTTGTAGAAAATCGGTACAAAGACATCATCGATGCGCTTTATTCCCGAAGTGAAATTTTGCACATGGAAACCAACATAACATATGAAGACGGTCGGGTAATTGAGATCAAGGCTGATATAAGAATTCAGGATGTCAAGGAAGGAGGAAAGAAATAATGGACCTCTTCCTGCAACTCGTAGTCACAGGCGTTATGCTCGGGTCGATCTTTGCGCTGGTTGCTCTTGGCTGGGTTCTCATTTACAAGTGTTCCGGCGTGCTAAACCTGGCCATGGGCGAGTTGACCATGATCGGTGGCTATGTATGTCTGGGATTATACCAGAAGTTTGTGACGTTCATGCCTGTAAATACCGCTTTTGTGGTTGCCTTAATCGGAACCATGGTTATCGGACTGTTTTTAGGCCTACTCACTGAACGAATATTTCTGAGAAAAATGATTGGCGAACCGATACTGGCCGTCATCATGGTGACAGTCGGACTGTCTTTTTTCTTTAAAGGCATGGTGTTTATCATTTGGGACACTGATACTCAGGTATTTTTACCTCGCATTTTTTCAATTGAGCCGATAGTGCTTCTGGGCGTGACAGTGGGGTCAGTGTATTTATGGAGTTTCGTCGCCGCCATGGTGTTGATGGTCATTTTTGTGTGTTTTTTCAAGTTCACCCGCTGGGGACTGTCGATGCAGGCGTGCGCCGATGATGAAATGGCGGCCCTTTCTCTTGGGGTAAGCGCAAAATTCGTTTACGCCTTGGCTTGGGGAATAGCCTTTATGGCGGCCGGCGTTGGAGGAACTCTGCTGGGTAATATTAATGGACTCAATTACTCAGTTAGCAGTCTGGGTTTGCTGGTTCTGCCGGTTGTCGTCTTTGGCGGCCTCAATTCGATTCCTGGAGCTATAGTGGGAGGGATTACGATAGGGATACTGCAGAATCTCACAGGCGGTTACCTGGACTATTATTTTCCCGGTGGAATCAAAGAGATAGCTCCATTTATTTTCATGGTAATCTTTCTGTTGTTCAAACCTTATGGTCTGTGGGGCTGGGAAAGGATAGAGAGGGTTTAATCCATGAGTTATTTACCTTGCGGGCAGTATTTTGAGTCATATCTTGATGATCAGAAATGGTGGCGCACTCCGTTCATCAAGGCCAAAATGATTTTTATGGTTTTTTTGGTGCTGGCGTTACCTTACGTCATAGCATCAGAGTGGTTGAGCGTCCTTTATACCATCAACTATTACATACTGGCGGCGCTCGGCGTCCAGTTGCTTGTGGGATACTGCGGTCAGATTACTTTGGGGCATGCTGCGTTTGTTGCGGTGGGCGGATACACCAGCGCAATGATGGTATTGTTTGTTCCCTGGCCGAGTTTCATGATCGAAGCAGGTTTGGCCTACCCTGTTAGCATTATATGCGCTGGTTTTGCAGCAGCGTTGTGGTCGGTCCTGTTTGGTCTGCCCTCAGCAAGGGTAAAGGGATTTTATTTGATCATGACCACGATGGCGGCGCAGTGGATAACCGTGCCATTGGTCATCACCCAGTATGTCAGCCAGATAGGTGGTCGTGGTCAGTCTTTTGCCTTGCCGCCTGGGTTGATAAAGATCGGACCATGGAATATAGACGATGACACGAAGATTTACTATTTCTCGGCTTTCCTGGTTGCATTGTGTCTGCTGGCGATGGGGAATCTGCTCAGGTCAAAAACAGGTCGGGCATGGATAGCTATTCGCGACAATGACATTGCCGCTGAAACCATGGGCGTCAATATAGTGGCCTACAAATTGCTCGCCTTCTTTGTCGCCGGTTTTTTTGCGGGAATAGCGGGAGCGTTCTGGATCAGCGCTCTATTTTTTGTGAGTCCGGAACATTACGAGTGGTTTTACTCTCTACTATGGGTAGGAATAATACTTATAGGTGGTGTCGGGAGCATACAGGGCATAGTTTTCGGTTCCGCATTCGTAGTCATTATATTCAAATTGCTTGAAATGAGTGTGATGGGAATTTCCGACATTGTGATGACCTCCTACCCCGAAATAGGGTGGGTCACGACGAAAATAATATTCTTCAAGGAATCAGCGTTTGGTTTGGCAATAATCTTCTTTCTCATTTATGAACCCAATGGTTTGAGTTACAGATACTGGCAGCTTAAGAACTATTTCAATCTTTGGCCATTTTCTTACACCGGCAAATAGAAGGAGGCACGCGCCACGGCAAGGGGGTGGCGCCGGCCTTTGGAATCAGTCAGTAGAAAACGTTCATTACAAACTAGGAGGTTTAAAATGAGCAAGAGGATTTTGTTTTTTGGGTTGGCGCTCACTCTGATTTGCTCAGTCGCTTATGCGGCCGAAGAAATTAAGATCGGCTCCATAAACGACCTTACCGGAGCAACTTCAGATGTGGGCAAGGACGCTGCCTTGGGTGTGAGGGAATGTGTCACCTACATCAACGACAACGGCGGAATCAACGGGAAAAAGATCAAGCTCCTGCTGTTTGATTATGGTTACAGAGTTCCCGAAGCCATCACGATCTACAAGCGTTTTCGCGACTCAGACAAAATTCAGCTTTTGCTTCAATGGGGCACGGGCGATACTGAAGCTCTCTCTCCTACTGTAAACAAAGACAAAATGGTCACAGTTTCGGACTCTCTGTCCGGCCACCTGTGTGACCCCAGCAAGACACCTTACAACTTCATCTACAGCACTGACTATTCAACCAATGCAAGGGCGGCTCTGACATCCTGGTACGAGAAAGTCTGGTTAAAAAGTGACAAATGGAAAGAAGCCAGGGAAAAGGGCGTGAAACCCAAGCTGGTGTGTTTTTACATGTTCGCTTCTCCTTATTCCAGCGCCCCCATTAAGGCGATCAAAGACCAAGCCAAACTTTTGGGCATAGAAGTCGAAAAGGATCAGGACGTTTCTCTGACCGCCCTGGACGCCAAGAGTCAGGTTCTGGCGGCAAAAGAAACAGGGGCTAACGTCGTGTGGCACGGCAACACTGCAATGTCGGTCGCCACAGCCATCAAGGACGCTTATGCGCTTAAATTTGAAGCGGATCATCTGACAAACAACTGGGGCATAGACAAGAACCTTCTTAGAATTACGGGAAAAGCCGGAGAAGGAACTATCGGAGCCGCATCTTGCGCCTTCCTTGAGATGGACTATCCCATGTTGGACAAGGTGCGTGAATACGCCAAAAAGGTGAATCCGGGTGTCTCGGAGGACAAGAGAGACATAAGAACTGTTCAGGGCTGGCTAAAAGTGTCATTGGCCGCGGCCGGATTGGGAATCGCCGATAAACAGGGGAAAACGGATGGGCCTGCTATAAAGGCGAGTCTCGAGTCCCTCAAAGACTGGTATCCCTTCAACACCAAAAACGCTCTTGGTGTTGGTCCCTACACCATTACCGACAAAGACCACAGGCCAACTTCAGTGGCCACTCTCTACATTATCAAAGATGGAAAAATAGAGTTGTTCGATAAAGTCGACATGAAGGAGAAATTCCCTCAAGAATGGCCCAAGTGGTTAGGCTGGTAAAATCACGTTAGGGGTGTCTCCGGACAATGGTCCAGCGCCAGAGCATGAGGTCGCAAAAATGCCTGCAAGAGGAGTTTGTCGTGGCTGAAAACAACAGTATTCTGAAAATAAATAACATTGAGGTCAGGTATCACGAAGTCATCCTGGTTCTCAAGGGAGTTTCAATAGAGGTACCTCAAGGCAGTATTGTGGCCCTGCTCGGCGCCAATGGAGCCGGAAAGAGCACGACCCTTAAAGCAATATCCGGACTTCTCAACCATGAAGACGGTCACGTGACTGATGGCAGCATTGAGTTCATGGGAGAGAAAATACACAAGCTTCCCGCTGAACAGATATCGAAGAGGGGCATATTCCAGATCATTGAGGGACGTCGAGTTTTTGAACACCTCACAGTCGAAGAGAATCTACTTGTTGGAGGCCACCTGCGGCCCGGTGGGCTGAAGGAAAGGCTGGAAATGGTTTATCATTATTTTCGGCGACTTAGAGAACGCCGAAATGTCCAGGCTGGCTTCATCAGCGGTGGGGAGCAGCAGATGTGTGTTATCGGGAGAGCCATGATGGCCCAACCCAAGCTCATGTTGCTCGATGAACCATCCATGGGATTGGCGCCTCTCCTCATAAAAGAAATATTCGAAATCATTCAGAGGCTTAACAAGGAAGAAAAGATCCCTATTCTTTTGGTCGAACAAAACGTAAAACTGGCTTTGACTGTGGCTCCACACGCCTATGTAATGGAAAACGGCAGAATCGTGATGGACGACACCTCAGAAAAGTTAAAAGAAAATCCGGACATACGTGATTTTTATTTGGGCCTCACGGATGTTGGCGGGCGCAAGAGTTTCCGTGAGGTAAAACACTACAAGCGACGCAAGAGATGGCTTTCGTAGACAGCCCGAAAGGTGGAGGGAAAATCATGAAGAAAACGGCTTTTGGCGCGGTAACATGTATTATCGCATTGATGTTCATGTTGGGGCCGGTCTTTGCTCTTGAGGCTCCTGTCATTACTCTGGAGCGAGTGGATGTGGCTAGCATTCAGCCTTTTTTTGTAAAACCGCGAGTGGAATATAAGGATGAGAAGGAACCCGGCAAGGAACTTGCGGCTGGCTCAATATTGAATCTGGCCTACATCTTCAATATAAAGAACCCGAATAAAGAGCCCTTGATGCTTGATGAAATGACATTCACCACCCTGTTCGAAGGATTTGAGGTCAACACAGCTTTTTATTATGAGGATTCCTGGATTCCTTCAGGTAAAACAAACCAGGTCCGCGTTGTCGTGACAAACGAAACTCTTCCTACTATCGGAAGCCTCAGTGTTGGAGCAGGAAACGTCGAGAGACTCAAGGAAATGAAAGTGAGCGCGGGCGCAATAGCCAAGAAGTGGTGGGAATCAATCGGAGATTTCTCTTTTCCTATAGAAGTTGTAGGTGGTACAGCTCTGTTCAAGACTGAAAAAGACAAAGAGATCAGGTCAGTCTTCGTCGGAAAATTCGAGAAAAAAAATTAGGGTTTACCAACCCTTTGGTCTTGTTGTTTTAGCATTTGTAATAATTTAATATTGTGAGCGGTCTATTTTGGCCGCTTTTTTCTTTCGGACACCACAAGAAAAAATAAAAAGGAAGGCTTCTCAATCAAGATTTTCGAAATGACTCAAAATAATACCAAAGAAAAATCCGTATCAGCTTTGCTATCTGAAATTGAACGGGTAAGAAACGAAATCCGGAAACACGAGAATCTTTATTATAATCTGGATGCGCCTGAAATTAGTGACGCCGAATATGACAGGCTATTTAGAAGACTAGTGGAGCTGGAAGAAAACAACCCTGAACTGATCACTCCTGAATCACCTTCTCAGCGCGTTGGCGGCTCTCCGCTTGAAAAGTTTGATCAGATCCAACATGCAGTTCCCATGATGTCTCTATCGAACATCTTTGAGCGTAACGAACTGCTTGAGTTTGATCAACGTGTGAAAAAGACTCTAGGACGCACTTCTGATATAGACTATGTGGTCGATCCCAAACTTGACGGAGTAGCGATCGAACTGGTTTATGAGAATGGCGCGTTGGTTTCCGCTTCAACTAGAGGAGACGGTGAAACAGGAGAGAATGTCACACACAACGTTCGTACTATTAGAGCTATCCCTCTGCGCTTGAATCTTTCCGGAGCCCTGTCGGCCCTGAAGCTCATAGATGTTCGCGGCGAAATATTCATGAACAGAGCCGATTTTGACAAGATCAATAAAGAGCGCGATGACTTGGGTATTGCATCTTTCGCCAATCCAAGGAATGCTTCAGCAGGCTCAATACGTCAGCTTGACCCCAAAGTGACAGCAAAGCGTCCACTGAATTTTTTGGCTTATGGGGTGGGGCGGCTCCAGGGGGTGGAACCTAAAACACATTATGAATTGCTGCAGTTACTCGCCAGAATGGGTGTGCCGGTGAATCTGGCTCACACCAAAGTTTGTAAGGGCATTGAGTTGGTTTGGGACTACTACCGTGAATTATCTGATTTACGCAAGAGTTTACCCTTTGAAATAGATGGGGCGGTAGTAAAGGTAGACCCGCTGTCGGATCAAGTCATCATGGGAGTAAAGACAAGATCACCCAGGTGGGCGGTGGCTTTCAAATTTGAGCCCATCCAGGCCATTACAAGAATCGTTAATATTGAAATTGGCGTAGGAAGGACGGGGACGCTGACTCCGGTGGCCATTATGGAACCAGTTCTCGTTGGAGGGGTGACTGTCAGTCGCGCCACCTTGCATAATCAGGATGAAATTGACAGGAAGGATATTCGTGAGGGAGACACAGTTATTATTCAAAGAGCGGGTGACGTCATTCCGGAAGTCGTCCAGGTTCTTAAAGATAAACGCTCTCCTGACAGCAGGCCGTACAAACTGCCAGAGAAATGTCCGGCCTGTGGTTCAAACGCCGTCAGACTAGAGGGACAGGCAGCCAGGAGATGCATGAATTCTTCGTGCTCTGCCAGGATCAAGGAAACGCTCAAACATTTTGCTTCCAGGACCGCAATGGATATCGAGGGATTGGGCGCCAAGCTTGTGGAGCAGCTTGTAGACACTGGGCTTGTAAACGGTCCAGCGGACATATACCGCCTGACTACGGAGCAACTCTCATCCCTGGATAGAATGGCAGAAAAATCAGCTTCCAATCTCCTGAAATCAATAGAAAATTCCAAGGAGACTTCGCTCAACAGGTTTTTATTCAGTTTGGGAATCCCGCTGGTTGGAGAATATGTGGCCAAACTTCTGGTTTCCGCTTTTGGATCTATTGAAACGATCGCCACCAGAACGATTGATGAATTGACTGCCATCCAGGGAATAGGGCCCGAGGTTGCTCAGAGTGTCTCCCGGTTTTTCGGTGAGCCTCAAAACATGGAAATGATCCAAAATCTCATTGATTGTGGTGTCACGCTGAAAATCACAAATGATTCGCCAGACGGGCAAACAGCACTACTGAAAGGTAAGGTTTTTGTTTTCACGGGAAGCCTGGGAATTCACCGGAACGATGCCAAGAGGATGGTGGAAAACCTCGGAGCCACTGTCTCAGGTTCAGTCAGCCGAAAGACCGATTTCGTTGTGGCCGGACTTGATCCTGGATCAAAAATTGAAAAGGCTGCCCAACTAGGTGTTAAGATTCTTTCAGAAGGGGAATTCCTCAAGATGTGCGAGTCCTGAGCTAGAGGGTTTCCGGATACGCGCTGATGCCCAAAAGACGAACTAATATTGATCATACGGAATGTTTGTCTTCTTACATTTTGACGCGGAGTATCCAATGGCCTCTACAATAAGGCGCAGAGTTGTGGTTCAGGGCAGGGTGCAGGGGGTCAACTTTCGTTATCATGCCAGGTCGGCCGCCAGAAAATTCGGGGCCAAGGGCTGGGTGCGAAATCGCCCAGATGGAGCGGTCGAAGCCGTGGTCGAGGGGGCGCCTGAAGTGGTGCAGTCATTACTCTCGTGGTTCAGAAAAGGCTCACCCTTCAGTAGGGTTGATGACATCAAAATTACCGAGGAAAATCCTTCCGGAGAGTTCGATGACTTTGAGATCACATTTGATAATTGGGAGTTTCGGCGTGGTAGATAGAATCGACTTGTTAAAGGTAACCATTCTTGGTGTGTTATTTATCATGATGTCCCAAACAGACTGTTTTGCCCAGGGTAAGAGCCAATCGATGATCATCGATCTGCTTTTGGGAGAGCCGGTTCCATTTGATCAAGCCTTGGATGACATGGCAAAGACCCGAATAATTTATTTGGGAGAACACCATACGATCACTCGTCATCACAAGCTTCAACTCGATGTCATCAGAGGTCTTGCCCAAAGAGGATTGGCGTTGTCTGTCGGACTGGAAATGTTCTCAACCGAACAGCAGGCAACGCTTGATGAATGGAGCAGTTCCGAATGGGATATCGGGGAACTTTCGCGTAGACTGGGGCCTGAACGTTGGACCAATCTTCAGGATTACGCCGGGATACTAAGGTTCGCCCGGGAAATCAAAGCGCCCATTTTAGGCCTAAACGCCCCGGACGCTCTGGTCAGAAAAGTTGCCAGAGAAGGGCTTGACAGTCTCTCTGACATGGAACGTCAAAGCATTCCATCTGATGTTAAAGACATTAATCCGCAGTATGAAAGACTGCTACGACTCAAACTGAGGGTTCACAAATCATTCCAGGACAAGAAGTTGGAAAAAATCATTCTTGCGCAGGCTGTTCGAGACTCCGTCATGTCAGGGACAATTGTCGATTTTCTGTCTTCGAGCGCCGGGACTGGAAAATGTATTGTGGTCATAGCGGGAAGTGGTCATTTGAACTATGGCTTCGGCATCCCAGAGAGGGTAGGGCGTAGAATCAATCTTTCCCACAGGATCATGTTACCCTCAGAAAGCGGAGAGTTGGTTTTGTCGGAACAGGAACTGCGCCATGCCGCTCCAATTGAAATAACGCATGAGGATCTCGATTTCATCAAACTCAGGATTGCTTCTTACCTTAGTGTTCTCCCCCTTCCCGAGGAGGACAAACATCCCGAAACAGAACTGTTGCAAGCCCGAATAAAGTAGAAGTAGTCATGAGGATATAGTAAAAAGATTCGTGGATATGAGTGACCAACACAAAGAATATTGATTTGAAAAGACTTATGGAGCTTAGTTATGTCGAATTATGAAGAGACGGCCTGGCTTCCCGGCATGCTTACAACTGCCGTCGGCAGCATGCCCCATTTAAACCCTCAGGAGGCTGTAGATCTCATTCTAGGATCTCTCCAGAACGCCCCTCACGCTCCGCAGCTATCCAGATCGGATCCTCGGGAGCAGATGTGGATACAGTTTTCTGAGAATCTGCCCAGGTTCAAAGTTGATGTCCAAAACCTGTCATATTTTTTTGACACATCGGGGGCTCCTGAATCAGATGTAGAGACTTTCTATTCGAGTTACCTGGAAGTCATGGATGGGGCCTCGGCGGATGATTTTATGGTAACTCCGGAATACGGAAGAGGAATACATGTGCTGTTGGAACGTCTGGCGCTTTCCGGTGAGAAAAGGAAATTCATCAAGGTCCAGGTTACCGGACCCTTGAGTTTCGCTCTTACCGTAACCGATGAAAATCGTAAGCCGATATTTTATCATCCTCTGTTCAAGGACGTAGCCGTAAAGGCTATGGGCCTCAAAGCTATTTGGCTTATTGAGCAATTTTCTCCGTATGCCGACAAGATCATAGTTTTTCTGGATGAGCCGAGTCTGAGCGCATACGGATCCTCGGCTTTCCTGGGCGTTTCCGCTTCTGATGTTATAGAGGCCCTTGATGATGTGATCTCAATGGTCAGCTCCAGAGGGGCCCTGACTGCTGTTCATTGCTGCGGAAATACCGATTGGGGGCTGTTGATGGACACCTCCGTGAGGTCCATAAACTTTGACGCCGTCGATTTCATGGATACTATGGCAATTTACCCATACAAACTGAATGAATTTCTCTCAAAAGGTGGCGCCCTGGCTTGGGGCGCAGTGGCCAATACGCCCCTGGTGATGCAGGAAAACGCCGATACAGTCATTCAAAGAATCAGGAATGGGGTTGAACTGCTGGTTTCCAAGGGGGTTTCCCGCAATTTGCTCACCGAAAAACTAATGATTACACCTGCGTGCGGATGCGCGGGACTAAAAGTTTCTGAAACCGAACAGGTCTACAGAATTATGAAGGATTTGGATTCCAGAAATATTTCAGACATATTTTGAAAGATTATGCGCCTCGTCGTAATGTGGCAGGCTTGACAAGCCTCTGGAGACTTTAGTCAGGCATCATTCAGTATGAATCTTTTTAAATCGAGAAAGGATTTATTATGGGTATAAGATTGGCAGTGGCAGGCAAAGGTGGGGTTGGAAAAACATCTATAACTGCATTGATCATCAAGGCGCTTGCTGAAGCGGGACAAAAGCCCCTCCTGGCCATTGACGCGGATTCTAATTCGAATTTGCATGAAGTCCTTGGTGTCAGGGAACCAAAGAGTGTAGGTTGCATTCGGGAGGATGCCCGCAAGATGGGTGAGGACATTCCTGGAGGAATGACCAGAGACAGATTCATGGACTATCAGATTCAAGCCTCTCTGGAGGAAACCAAGGATCTGGACTTCCTGTCAATGGGGAGGCCTGAAGGCCCAGGATGCTACTGCATGGCAAATAACATACTGAGAGACGTGATTTCACGCCTGACGGGCAATTATGTTTTTGTGGTTATAGACAACGAAGCCGGCATGGAACATCTTTCCAGAAGAACCGAAGAAGAAGTTGATCATCTTTTCATTGTTTCTGACGCATCACCCAGGGCGCTCAGGACGATTGGCAGAATCATCGAATTGATCAACGAGATGGAAGGACGCATTCATAATCAGCACATTGTCCTAAGTCGCGTGAAAGGCTCTATCGATGATTTACCCGAAAGTACACGCAAGGAAATCGATGCATTGCCTCAAAAGCCCGAGGCCATTATTCCATATGACGAGGCGCTTATAGATCTTGATCTGGCTGGTGAACCACTAGTTCGAATCAATTCGAACTCTGTATCTTATGTGGCTGTGAGAGATATGCTCAAGAGATTGGGCATACTCAAATAACATGCAGGTCGTCATGCCTTTCCACCAGAACATCTCCCAAACCTGCAACTTTGGTAGGGGCGGGATCCTGGTTGAAATTTTCGATGTTAGGGTTTAAACCTCCTATAATGCCCCGAGTATTTAAAGTCGCTATACGGCATTCATGATTCAAGGGCTGTTGAGGCTTCCTGCAATATGGAAGCGTCATCAGCCTCCATGTTTTTTGCTCCGCCGACCAACCCATACCCCCTCATCCATACAAAGGCATTTCCTGAGAACTTGAGACGCATGTTGTTTATTATCCCGCCGATAAATGCGGAACAAAAAACAGATATTCGTGTCTAAATATAATATAAAATATCAGGAAATGTTTATAACATATTTTAATAACGCTAAAACTTGACTTGAAGGTTAAATTGGATTATTTGTTGGTTGATTCACAGAAAGGGGATTAAGAGTATGATAGAGGCACTTTCAGCAAATTTAGCCGGACCTGGCCCCACTGATCAGAGCATTTGGGCGATCATAACGGGAGCGGGTTGGGTGGTTAAGGGCGTGATGCTCACATTGCTGGCCTTTTCGATAGTATGTTGGGGAATAATTTTGACCAAGGCGATTGCTTTGTCCAGGGCAAGGAAACATACACAGCTATTCTTTGACGCATTTCGAGAATCTCGAAAGTTCTCATTGCTATACGCGGAGGCCAAGCAATTTACCTTCAGCCCGTTGGCGCACGTTTTCAAAGCCGGCTATGCGGAATTGACCAGGATATCCAAGATTCAGTCCGCAGCGCAAAAAGCGACACTGGACGCTGGCGGTGAACCGGAATATGAACGCACTGGCATGGACAACATAACGCGATCTCTGCAGCAGGCAGTAACCGCCGAGAGAGCAAGGCTTGAGAGGGGAGTGAACTTTCTGGCGACCACGGGCTCTTCAGCGCCCTTTATCGGCCTATTCGGAACTGTCTGGGGAATCATGGAATCTTTTCGTAGCATAGGAGTTATGAAAAGCGCATCCTTGGCTGTCGTGGCTCCAGGCATAGCCGAGGCGCTCATCGCCACTGCCGCCGGTTTGGCTGCCGCCATTCCTGCTGTCGTTTTTTACAATTATTTTCTCAGCCGGATTAACACCATTGCCACGGAGATGGACAATTTTGCCTCCGAACTAATAAACATTATCGAAAGGGTTTACTGGAAGAGAAAATAGATCCGCGAAAGATCGGGTCAGGGAGTTTAGAATGGCCTTTAGCATGAACAGACAGTCTCGAGCCCCCATGGCTGAAATAAACGTTACCCCACTGGTAGACGTAATGCTCGTTCTGTTGATCATATTTATGGTGACGGCTCCAATGATGCAGGAAGGAGTTTCGGTAGAATTGCCACAGGCAAAAGGAACTCCACTGGACAAGGTTCAACAAAATGACGAGATAATCATATCAGTGGGCGGAAACGGCGAAATATTCGTGAATGAAAAGAAAACCACTGAAAATCAGTTGGCCGATTTAGTTCTTCAGTCATTAAAGGAAAGACCTGGCCGAGAGGTTTTTTTGAGAGCCGATAAATCCGTTCAGTATGGAATGGTAGTGAGAATAATGGGTAACCTTAAAACCGCTGGAGTGGCCAATCTGGGTATGATAACAACTCCGCAAGAGGATTCTGCCGGGGCAAGATGATTTCGGAGCTTCTGAAAAAAGAGC
>CAYNZA010000006.1:0-54863 GCA_964401595.1 uncultured Desulfomonile sp. | reverse complement strand
AGTTTAATCTCATAATATAGCATAGTTCATACAACTATGCACAAAAAATGTTTCCCGACAGTTTTTATCTTGTTGTATTTCTTGAGCAATAATGCCAAAGCAGTCAACAATCAAAAAAATGATCTGGTTATCGTTGTTAATATCGTATATTATGGTACGTTTAAATTAAATGTGCGTGAATAATTTTGCATCATCCCGGCTAGTTAATATGCTAGGCTTCATCAGTTTCTTAGGTTTTCTGGAGGTTTCATGTCGGAAAAAATGACAGTTCTGCTGACAGGAGGGACAGGTTTCCTAGGGGAATACCTTATGGCGGAATTGTTGGAGAGGGGTCACATGGTGTGGGCTCATTACAGAAGTGAGTCCAGGAAATTGGATACTATACGTTTTCTGTCAAGCATTGGCCTTCCCCACAGCGCCGACAGTCTCAAGTGGTTCAAGGGCGGTTTGTTGGAGGCTGATGATCAGTGGGAACAGTGGAAGAAACTATATGATGGAATTGATGACGTGGACACCCTGATTCATAGCGCGGCTTCAACCAGGCTTCACATGGATGAAACCGGAGAGCCACTCAGGACAAACATAGGCAGCACACAGACGCTCAAAAGACTCGTTGAGAAGAAGCCTCTACGAGTTCATTTGATCAGCACAGCCTATGTTTGTGGCCTGATTCAGGGTGAGAGAGTTTTTGAAGCAAACCACCCTCGCGGCGACTTTGTAAATGTTTACGAAGAGAGCAAATGGGAAGCGGAACAGATCTGGGGAAATAACGCCACCATGCTTCGGCCGTCGATAATTGTGGGGCACTCTGAAACCGGTCGTTGCACATCTTTTAGCGGATGGTACATTCTCTTTCAGGCGGCTCATCTAATGTCCAGATTGATGAACGACAACCCGGATTTCTCAAGGGCCAATCTCAATATTGACATACCGGCAAATCCGGATGGTGTCTCCAACGTGATTCCTGTTGACTACGTGGCTAGAGCTTCAATAAGGCTGATTGAAGACCCCCGGAATCACAATAGAATTTTTCATTTGACCCATCCTAACCCCCCTACTCATCAATGGACTCTTGATCACATTTCCGAAAGATTTGGATTAGGCGGAATGCGCTTTTCAGGGGCCGGAGCACCATTTACACAGCCCAGAAACCAGATTGAAAGGATGGTTTGGCGCCAGATGCAGACTATACTGCTTCATTTCGCAAACAATCCGATTTTTGATCGAACTGAAATTGACAAGACCTTGCCCTCTCCTCAACCTGCCGATATTTCACGTGAATATGTTGATAAGATTATTGATTACGCCATACAATCGGATTGGGGACAGACTTTGCCCTAGAACGCGCAAAAACTGGTTACTCTTTATGATATTGGGATTCTTTTTTCCTTAAGATAATTTAGATGGTCTGAGGTATTCTTCCGGGACCACAAAATCTTGAGCAAAAATTTTCTGAATATCATATAATCTGAGCTGGGTAACAAACCGTTTCAGATAATTCCGGATTCATCCTTTGGAGTTTCTAAAAAATGAGCCAGGAAGAAAATTCTGTTTCCGTGGAAAAAGGCTCCGGAGAATTTGTGGAATCTGAGGAAAAAAATGTTTCTGTGGACAATTCCCACACAACAAGCACCCGGGTTCTGGACAGAAAAAGGGTCTACGTTGATTTACCGGCTTATGACGCCAACAGGAGTCACCGCAAAGGCTTTGTTATAGATATAACCTCTCGAGGTATTGGACTCAAGAAAATCCACACAACTCCAGGCGACGTAATACAATGGGTTATATGCGCAGACGAACATTTTCCAGTAGAGCGATTTTCTTTCGTGGCAAAATGCAAATGGACCGCCATAGATCAATTCAATAATGACCCGCTTAGCGGCTTTCAGATAATTCGAATATCTCCTGAGGATTCTGCAAGACTTCGTAAATTCCTTCTGTTCCTGGGGAGCAGATATTTCAGGGACCTGACTTCCAACCTTAGAGCTGAAGAAGCCTTGAGGTCTGTAGAGGCACAGTACAGGTCAATCGTAGACAGTCAGAAGGAGATCATTGTCAGGTTTCTTCCTGATTCGGGTTTGACATTCGTTAATCAGGCTTTCTGCAATTTTGCCAGAAAAGACAAAGACTACCTGATAGGGAGGAATTTTTTTGACTGGACTCTGGCTGAACCGGATATGGATCCCAAAACATGTCTTTCCCTTTTAACATCCGAATCTCCATCCGCTTCTTCCGAGTTCGCTCTGGCTGCTCCCTCAGGTGACATTCGTTATTTTGAATGGGATCAGAAATGTTTCTTCAACGATGACGGAACGGCGGCCTTTTACCAGTTGATTGGTCGAGACAAGACATCAAGAAAACTCGAGGACAAACGCCAGGACAGGATTCGGCTCGAGCTTGAACAAACCAATAAGGAATTGTTGGCGACAATAGAGGCTTTGAAAAAACAGGCCCCCTCAACTCTGGGCACTGAGGCCCCCGACTCTGACCAGAACCGCTCTACGGAAATCTATGACAGATCATTTTTGGCAGGCACGGTCAAAATGAACCTGCTGACAGAAGACGACAACGCTCACATTTTGAAAGTCATAGCCGACAGAGCCAATTTTGGTCTGGCAATCGCTCAAACGGATGGAACGGTTATTTATGCGAACAATTATTTCCTGATTGCCCACGGTTTATCCGCCGAGGATGCTATTGGCCATCATTTATCGATATTCCATTCTCCGGAACAGCTGAAGCAGGTGGCCTCACTGAACACGCAGGTACAGACAGAGGGACATTACGACGCGCAGGAGGTTTGGCACCGACATGCTTCCGGTCGCGATTTTCCCATGTTGATGAGTGGTTCTCTCATCATTGATGACAAGAACCAAATCAAACTGCTGGCTGTCTCCGCCGTTGACATATCTCAAATCAGGCAGATGCAGGAGGCGTTGAATCACTCCCAAAAAATGGAGGCGATTGGCACCTTGGCTGGAGGGATTGCTCATGATGTCAACAACGCCCTGTTTGTCATGACCGGATACGCGGACCTTGCTTTGGGAGGGGTTGAGCCTGGCTCGCGTACTGCAAATTATCTTAATAGCGTGCTGAAGGCCGGTCAGCGCATCAAAGCCATGGTCAACCAGATTCTGGCTTTCGGAAAAGGCGAGGGAGATCAGAAAAAGCCTGTTCACCTCACCCCTCTACTCAAAGAAATTGTAAAATACATGCGAGGAGCCATACCTCAGAGAGTTAGACTTGAAGAACAGATTGATTGCCCAAACGACCTTGTAGAGGCTGATACGACTCAGATGTACCAGCTTATAGTCAATCTGATGGTCAACGCTCGGGACGCAATGATGGATTCAGGCGGAACACTTACGGTCTGTTTGAAGAATGTCAGGAAAGAGGAGACAAAGTCCGACACCGCCAGAAAATTGTCAGATGGCGAATATCTACTCATGACAGTTACGGATACTGGTCTCGGAATGACCAAGGAAATAATGGACAGAATCTTCGATCCTTTTTTTACCACGAAACAGGCCGGCGCCGGACTAGGAATGGGGCTGTCCATGATTCTGATGATTCTGGACAATCACGATGCAGTTATTGAAGTTGAATCAGAGCCAGGCGCGGGAACATCATTTAATGTCTATTTCAGGGCGTGCCAGACTGATGACAAGAAGTCTGATTCTACGGAATTTTCGGAGGAGATTTCAGGTTCTGAGAGAATATTGTTTGTGGATGACGACCTGGCCATACTGGAGATGTCCAGACAACTGCTTGAACTTATGGGTTATCAGGTCACTCTGGCCTCTTCCGGTTATGATGCTCTGGATTTGATCCAGAAGAGCGGCGATTCCATAGACATGGTCATAACGGATATGACCATGCCGGGTATGAACGGTATGGAACTGGCTCAGGAAATCAGAAAAATACGTCCTCAATTGCCGGTGATTCTCTGTAGCGGATATACAGACGTGTTTGAAGAGGACAATGCCTCTGACATGGGAATAGGTGCTTTCATAACCAAACCAATTGGACGAAATGAACTCTCTGAAACCATTCGCCGACTGCTGGATTGAGTTTCCAAACAGCCCCCTGAGAGTTGATGCTCCTATCTTACCAGATTAAGTTTAATGGGGGCGTTAAGCACAACAAATGGACCATTTTCAGACTCCCTGCGATCCAAAGCGCCAACGTGATCTTTAATCAGATTTGACACCTTTTTAGCGTCATCCGACAACATCCTGACACAGCCGTGCGATTGATTTCGACCGATGCTTCTAGGCTGGTTCGTTCCGTGGAAACGGTAGCCGTAGTCTTCCAGTTTTACCTGATTCTCGACAAAGTCTTCGTGCCCTCTTTCTCTGTCCTTTTCCTTTTTCCGGACATTTATCACTTTCTTTTTCAACAGGGGAGCCATGGTTCCACCGTAAACACGCTGACTCGGAGAATCACCGGCCGCCCAGGCTCGGTTGGCCGGAGGAATCCACCAAGGATCCTGATCATATATATGAGTTACATAATAGACCCCCACAGGCGTTGGAAACTCCGGCGCCCCCAGTCCTATTTTGCACTCATATAAGGTTTCTCTCGTCCCGTCCGATCTTTCATGAAACAATGTGAATACATGTGAAGAATGACTCACCTGAATCTCCAGACGCTTCCACACTGGCGCCTCTGCAACCTGGATTTTCTCGACTTTAGCCGCTGGCACTGACGCCAGGTTACCCAAGTTTTTAAGAAACGTATTTGGCATCAAAAGAGAGTCCATTCGCTTTCTCTCTACCAGAGACCCCGAATCGCCATTCTCCGGACGCTTTATCCAGACAGACATCCCGAGACCCTCATGCTCACCGGGCATCATGACGGCTTTCAGATACCTCTTGGAAGAGATGTTATCGCCGGATTTTTTTCTGTCATCAGTAGCGCAGCCACTATCCACCAAACTTGCCCCCAATGTCACCTTGACCCCTCTGGAAGACGACCTGACCTCGGTTTCGGATGATTTTTCTTCAAGACTCCGAGCAAGCAATGAGGATTCCGTGGTCCTTTTCTGGTCCTGGGCATTAGTTCGGCGAGGCCCTTCGAGTCTGACCGGCTCACCGATTTGCTGAGAAAAAGCAGAGCCTGCCGACAAATATACAAACACAGCAGCTAGTAAGGTAAACTTCAGCATTTCCTTCCCACCAAACACAATAAAAATTAAAAATAATGTGTATATTTAGCATTTTATATCATATAAATCAATTATATTTTTATTATAAAAAGTTTTCATAATAATAACGAATATTAATTTAAAACATATTAAGTAATATATCAGATTATCTTTGTGCGCAGGCTTTGCGAGCAATTCATTTAAATGAACATTGTCTGAAAGACATTAACCGGATGCAGCACTGTTTATATTTTATTTTCAATTAGTTATATCACCTTGCATGATGTGGGGAGGATGACTAAAAAATTCCTCATGTGAATAACTTGACAGTTTTGCCGTCTCAGTAGTAGGATGTGTCATACGGGCAAAAGATGCCGACTTCGAATATAATTCCCGCATGATATAGTTAAAGAGCTTTGTCTCAGGCGCGCCTGAATAGATCACACACCCTGAATAAAAATGAAAGGTGAATTGGCAGTGAAAGAGCTTTTGTCAGGAAACGAAGCGATTGCAAGAGGGGCTTATGAGTATGGAGTCAGGCTGGCATCAGCCTACCCAGGCACACCAAGCACAGAGATCCTGGAGTACATAGGGGCCCGATATCCAGATATCACGGCAGGCTGGGCGCCCAATGAGAAGGTTGCCGTAGAGGTGGCGGCCGGCGCATCGTATGGAGGGGCCAGGGCTCTTGCGGCGATGAAGCACGTCGGTTTGAACGTCGCAGCGGACCCTTTTATGACCTTATCTTACACAGGTGTGAATGGAGGTTTGGTCCTGGTCGTATGCGATGACCCGGAAATGCACTCATCGCAGAATGAGCAGGACACAAGGAACTATGCCAAATTTGGCAAGGTTCCATGTGTCGAGCCTTCAGATAGTCAGGAAGCCAAGGATTTGATAGGTGAGGCTCTCAAAATTTCCGAGCAGTTCGACACGCCGGTGATATTCAGGAGCACGACTCGGGTATCGCATTCCATGTCAATGGTCGAGACCGGTTCGCGTTCTGAGGGTCCGGTCGAGTTAGGATTCAGGAAAGATCCGGTGAAGTTTGTCATGCTACCTGCCATGGCGCGCAGAAAACATCCCTGGGTCGAACAAAGAATGAAGGACCTGGCTGAATTTGCTGAGTCATTTCCTTACAACTACATGGTGGAAGGGTCAAAATCTCTTGGCATCATCGCTTCGGGCATAGCGTATCAGTACGCCAGGGAAGCGATTCCCGAGGCGTCATTCCTGAAGTTGGGAATGGTCTGGCCGCTACCTGAAAAAATGATAAAGAAATTTGCAGGAATGGTCGATAGACTTATCGTCATTGAAGAGTTGGATCCCTTTTTTGAAGAAGCCATTCGATTGATGGGTTTAAATGTCGAGGGCAAGAGCCTGACAGGTTTATGTGGGGAGTTGTCTGTAGAAAAAATAGAAATTGCGCTCAAGGGTAAGTCTTCGTCAGAATCCATTGGGGCTATAGATATTGAATTGCCGATGCGTCCACCGAACCTGTGTCCGGGATGCCCCCACCGAGCTACCTTTACCGCTCTGAAGAAACACAAGCTTTATGTATGCGGAGACATTGGCTGCTACACATTGGGCGCCTTGCCGCCATTGGGTATGCTGGACAATTGTTTGTGCATGGGAGCAGGCATCGGAATAGCATCCGGGCTGGGGAGGTCATTAGGTGACCTTGCTAAGGGAAAGGCCGTGGCCGTCATTGGAGACTCCACATTCTTCCATTCCGGAATGACTCCGTTACTTGAGCTTGCCTACAATGGCGGTTCGACCACCGTCGTCATAGTGGACAACAGAACAACGGCCATGACAGGAGCCCAGCAACATCCGGGGACCGGGTACACGCTTCGTGAAGATCCTACCATTAGCGCCGACATGGAGAAACTTTGCGAATCGTTTGGTTTCAAACGGATTCGGATCGTAAATTCATACGAAGTCAAGGAACTTGAAAAGGTGCTGGCCGAAGAACTTAATAGCGATGAACCGTCTGTCATCATTTCAAGGGCCCCCTGCGCACTGCTCAAGACAGGCAGGATACTTGCCGACAAGCCTTTGTCCATAAACATGGACAACTGTACCGGTTGCAAGAGTTGCATTAACACCGGTTGTCCGGCTTTGGAATATGTTAAGGAAGATAGGGTAGTTAAGGGCAAGAAACACAAAGGGTATTCCAGAATCAACCCATCGCTGTGTGTGGGATGCAACACCTGTGTTGAGGTATGCAAGTTCAACGCTATTGAGGAGGCGTCATGAGCCTTGATAAAGTCTATAACGTCTTAATCGTCGGAGTTGGCGGACAGGGAATAATCCTGGCCAGTGATGTCCTCGGTCGTGTCGCCGCTCGTTATGGATATGATGTAAAAAAGAATGAAATCCATGGAATGGCTCAACGTGGCGGCTCTGTTTCCAGTCATGTCAGATTTGGGAAAAAAGTCAGCTCCCCCATCATTAAGACTGGTGAGGCGGACGTGCTTCTGTCCTTCGAGCAGATGGAAACCCTGAGGTATTTCAGCTTTCTTTCCAAGAATGGACAGGTGATTCTCAATGACCATAAGATACTGCCACCCGCAGTCTTCACTGGTCAACAGGACTATCCGGCGGGGATCATAGAGAAGGTTAAGGAAAAGTCTCCCAAATCAGTGATTGTAAATGGAAGTGAGGTCGCAAAAAAAATAGGGAACCCCAAGGTCATCAATGTCATTTTCCTTGGAGTCCTGTCAAACTTCCTTGATATACCGGTCAATGTCTACGAAGATGTGCTCAAGGAGTCCTTGAAGCCCAAACTGGTGGACATAAATCTGAACGCTTTCGCTGAAGGAAGAAGCCTGGTCTCATGATCAGCGCATGAAACATTAAAAAAGGACGCCAATCAGGCGTCCTTTTTTTATTTCACTAGCCGCCGGATGACGGCCGAATTTTAAAATTAGTTCCGTCAGGCATGACCAAATAGGGACTTCAGCTCGCATCGGCCTCACGGAACCGTCGGCACATTACTGCCATTGTATTAAGCAAATCTTGGGCCAACTGGCCTTTTCCGAGACATTCACAGAAAATCCTCCACTATTTTAGTTAGATGTAAAAACAGACTCCACCCCGGGCCAACATTGAATCTGAGCCATGTTTGGTTGAAAAAAAAACGGATATCAAATAGACATAACTAAATAACCTTTTTTTTCAGATGCTTGGACAAATGGTTTTTTTGCAATCCAGGTGGGGAAAAGCAACGCCGGTTTGAGCCCACCCACTTTTTTCATCACAGATTTGTGAACAAATAATCTATCGACACCTCTCATTTTTTAATCTATTTTTGACCATTGACTGATCTAACCTGTATTCATCATCAGTCATGGCCGCCATGGCATGGAAGTAGACTGATATTTTTCAACTTTCATTAAAGTGGGGCCTCGGAAACGGAGGAGGTCTGAGCATTCATGTGGAGACAGATTAGTCTTCAGGCCCGTATCCTGATAGCTCTGTCGGCCCTGGTGATAATTACCGCCGCAGGCGCTTTGATTTCCATATCGTACACTTTTAAGATAGACGGCCTGATCAACAATATTTTTGAAACCGACGTTTCTGCAATGCGGGCAGCGCAAGAACTTGAAAACGCTCTTGTGATGCAAAAAGGTTACGTAACCTACTTTTTTCAGGACGATGACATCGCATGGCTCAATGAGTTGGACAAACATCATACAGCTTTTGAAAATTGGCTCCGGCGGGCGCGACAGTGGGCAATTTCGGAAAAGGAACGAGAGATACTAAACGAAATAGACTCGCTTTACATTCGATTCAGCCTTTCGCGTGATGAAGTGGTGGCTCTTTACAAAAAAGGCCTTAAAGAAGAAGGCTATCGTTTACATAAAATGGTAAGAGACCAGTTTTTCAGAATTATTGATTTATGTCGCCAGTTCAACGCTACTTATGTAGACAGGATATCATCGGCTCATGAAACGATTCGTGATCGGGTAGTGCTGTTAAACGCCTATGCTTTCGCTGGATTGTTCACAGTCCTGTTGCTGGGATTCTCTCTGGCATATATCCTTGTAAAACAGGTTCTGGGGCCTATCCGGCAGTTGACCATGGCAACCAGCATGGGCAACACAGGAAAGCCTCAAGAAGATGAAGTAAAAGCTTTGGGCAAGATATTTCAAACATTAATAGCAGATGTGGATCAAACCAAAAGCAAGCTTGAGTGGTCTCGAGAGCATTTGGAGCAGGCAGAGAAGTGGGCTCTGGTCGGTAAACTGGCGGCAGGAGTGGCCCACAGCGTCCGTAACCCTCTCACCTCTGTCAAAATGCGCCTTTTTTCGATGGAGCGAACCCTTTCCTTAACAACAAGCCAAAAAGATGATTTTGAGGTAATTTCGGAAGAAATACGACATCTGGACACCATTGTCGGAAACTTTCTGGAGTTTTCTCGTCCCCCTAAACTGAAAATGCAGAATGTGAGCCCATCTGACGCGGTAGATATGGCTGTTCAGTTGCTGCGACACCGGTTGGAATCCTATGATGTCAAGGTGAGGGTCGAGAGAAAAGAGCGGCTTCCGAAAATTTTAGCTGATCCGGACCAATTAAAGGAAGTATTGGTCAATCTCATAGTGAACGCCTGTGACGCTATCGTCGAGGGGGGACAGATAGTGATTTACGAAGAGTTTCCGGCCAAGAACGCATTTTCTAAAAATCTGATCATAAAAGTCTGTGACAATGGGCCTGGAGTTCCAGCTTCCATTGGGGAAAAACTTTTTCAACCCTTTTTTAGCACCAAAGAGGAAGGCACTGGCTTGGGGTTGAGTATAGCCACGCGGATAGTGGAGGAACACGGCGGAAAAATATCTGTCGAGTCCCATGAGGGCCCTGGGGCCACATTCATAATCACCCTGCCCGCTACTGGAGTTTGATTTGGGAAACATATTGATAGTGGATGATGACGCCCAATTGCGGCACAGCTTTGAAAAACTGCTCCTGGCTGAGGGCCATGAAGTGAAAACATCGCCTACAGGAGAGGCTGGCCTCGAAATCTTCAGGAATGATAGACCGGACTTGGTAATCATGGACGTCAGACTGCCTGGAATGGACGGTTTGGAAACGTTCAAACTGATGCATGAAATACAACCCAAGGCTCCCGTAATAGTCATGACGGCTTATGGTGATACGGATACCGCCATCGAAGCCACTAAAATGGGAGCTTACGATTACGTTCTCAAGCCTTTTGACATACCTGAAATGCTCTCGACAATAGACAAGGCCCTTGAAGCAGGCAGATTCATGCGATCGAGGGTTGAGATTGACGTTCTTCCGGAAAAAGATTCCACACAGGCTATTTTTGGCCGAAGCCGGTCCATGCAGGAGGTGTTCAAACAAATAGGTCGAGTGGCTTCCACCGGAGCGACAATATTGATACGCGGGGAATCAGGCACCGGCAAGGAGTTGGTTGCACGGGCCATTTATCAACACAGCGTGAGAGCGGACAAACCCTTTCTGGTGATCAACTGCGTTGCGATTCCGGAGACCCTCCTGGAAAGTGAACTTTTTGGCTATGAAAAGGGAGCTTTTACAGGCGCTGTAAACCGCAGGATGGGAAAGATTGAGCAGGCCAATGGCGGGACCGTTTTTCTCGACGAAATTGGGGACATGCCTTTCAGCATACAGGCTAAGATCCTCCGCTTACTTCAGGAGAGGAGCATAGAGCGTTTGGGAGGACGATCTCCTATTCCTGTGGACGTTCGGGTAATAGCTGCCACAAACAGGGACCTCGAGACAGCGCTTGCTGAAGGCCGTTTTCGTGAAGACCTTTATTACAGGCTGAAGGTAGTTACTTTGCAGTTGCCGCCGTTGCGTGAACGCAAGGGTGACATACCAATGCTGGCAGATTATTTTCTGAAGAGGTATGCCAGAGAAATGTCGGTGAACAGTCCGGGAATAACGGAAGAGGCAAAAAATGTTATGGATACCTATTCCTGGCCCGGCAACGTCAGGGAACTGGGCAACACGATTCAGAAGGCGCTAATATTTAGCAGGGGAGCCCCTATAAGCGGAGAAGAAATATCCCAGGCCATAAAGATCGAAACCTCAGACATTGACCTGAATAAAGGCGCAGAGGACGAAGCCATTCGCCAGTGGATAAGAAGGGCTCTCATTGGAAGTAGAGGAGAAAAAATCTTTGGCGACATAATCGACCATTTTGCCAGAATGTTGATGACAGAGGCCCTTACCATAACGTCTGGCAACAGATCTCAGGCAGCTAAACTTTTAGGACTTTCGCGGCCTACGTTGCTTGCAAAGATTGAGAAATACGCGATAAAAATCGAAACAGCGGTCAAGGACTAGAGTATCTTGCCGTAGACTAAAAGTGATCTGGATTTTATTGGAATAGTGTGGTTGATGATAGTGCAGAGTTTCCCTGAAATGATCGAACGGCCTTTTGGGGGATTTACAACAATGTTGTTTTTCATCCCCGCATGACCCGTGCGATCTGGAATTACTGAACGTTATTATTGAGATACATGCCGAGCACAGCCTCAAGAAATATTGAACCCTCTCTGGAAGACCAGCTATTTCCCGAATGCTCCCGTGAAATCAAGGAGTTGATTTGGAGCAAAGGGGCGCTGAAAGAATACGCGTCCGAGTCTACCATTGTGCCCCCTGGTGATTCCGGCTCCAGGATTCGTTTCCTGATATCGGGAAGCGCAAATGTCATTTTTCACGAGACGGAAGGCGCAGACATAGCAGTAGAAACAATATTTCCCGGGGACGTGATAGGTGAAGTAAGCTTTTTGACCGGGAGGCCGGCCCCCCATAATTCTGAAGTTGTCGCCAAGGAGGCATGTCGGGTTTTTGAACTGCCCGCACAGGAATTTGAAGAAATACTGAAATTTCACCCGGAATTCTCACTCAGCGTCTTGAGAACAATGGCTCGCAAAGTCATCAGGCTGGATCAAAGTGTTTACAAAAACACGCGGAAAAAGCGAGCCCTTCAAAATCTGATCAGCCAGCAAGACCATCTGTTCCCCGATTATTTTGTGAGTGAAACAGTCCGCCGTCGTGTAGGACGAAAACTCGAAGAGTTGGCAAGCTCGCCGTGGCCTGTTTTGATCACCGGAGAGACAGGAGTAGGCAAGGAATTTATGGCTCATGCCATGTACAAGATGTGTTCTCATCACAAGAGAGTCTTTCTTTTCCTGGATCTTCTACGCCCCCTTGCAGATATGCAGCACGCCTCGGACTACTGTGAACTCCCTGACCAGTCGCATGATCTGACAGAGTATCAGATGCAGCTATTTTTGGGATCTGAAAAAAAGAATAGCAGTGGCATACGGACTGAAACGCCGGGATACCTGGAACTGACTGAGGAGGGCACTTTACTTGTCAGGGGGGTCGAACAGTTGACTCCTGTAATGCAGAAGCATTTGCTCCACACGCTTAAATCATCCAAATTCAGGAGACTCGGTTCTTACAATTTTATTACCTGCGACACACGCTTAATTGGAACCACCAACCTCGACGCGTCGGAAATTTCTCCCGAAAAACACCCATTACTATATTGGATGATGGCACATTCCATCGACATACCTCCACTTAGAAAACGCAGAAAGGAAATACCCGCTCTTGTTCAATACTATGTGAACAAATACGGCCAGGAACTTCACAAGGACATAAGTAAACTTCCTAAAGAGACTATCAAAACCTTGGTCAGCTACTCTTGGCCAGGAAATGACACAGAGTTGGCCACCACTATGAAACGGGCGGTCATTCTGGCTGAGGACGGGGTTTTAAGACCTCAGGACATATATTTCGATCTCAGGCGAATAGAGGGTGACGGAAAAATTAATTTGATGAGATTTCAGGCCGTTCAGGGCGCCATAAAAAGTCCGTTGTTCCCTGCCATATTTCAGAGCGCTGCCACTCCATTCTTTTTCATACTTCTTGTGATGCTCTTCCTGGGCCCTGCCGATCCCGTCAACAACCTGGGTGGTTTGTTCAGTTGGGCCGTCGGCTGGCCTACCATGATCTTCGGCGCATTCTTTTGGGCGCGTTTCTGGTGCTCATTATGCCCTATGGGCAGCGTAAGTCACCTCGCCAAGAAAATCATTTCTTTAGACGCTCCTTTCCCGCCTTATCTCAAACAGAAAAGCGACTGGATAATCTTCATTTCAGCAATTTTCATAATCTGGCTGGAAACAGCCACGGACATTCGGAATTCTCCTTTCAATACGGGTCTGTTGCTGCTCACAATCTTTGGTCTTGCAGTCATCTTTTCCGTCATCTTCGAACGCCAGTCATGGTGCAGATACCTTTGTCCGCTTGGTGGAATGATGGGAGTCTTCGCCAAGGTTTCCGCTTTCGAATTAAGGGCGGACAGAAACGTCTGCGCATCCCAGTGTGTTTCCAACGAATGTTTTGTAGGCACAAAAGACAGAGAGGGATGTCAATTCGGCCAGATGGCCCCTTCCCTGCGGAGCAATCGTTTTTGCAAGATGTGCGGCAATTGTGTCAAGAATTGCCCGCATGGAGCTATCAATCTCAATTTACGCGTTCCAGGCAGGGAAATATGGGAAATGAAACAGGTAGGCGCCGTCACGGCCTTTCTTGTCATAAGCATGTTTGGTGGTCTAATGAGCGACCTGCTCAAAAATTCATCCATCTATGAACACGCAACTCGTGTTTTGGTCAATTTCCCGGACATCGTCATTTTTACGATCTTTTTCACTCTGGTAATAGTTTTTGCAAATTCCCTTCTTGGTATCTCTGCTTTCGTCTCATCCCGAATTTCCGGAGAGACTTTCAAGGACAATTTTGCGAAATACGGTCTGGCCATGTTACCGCTGGTGATGACAGGGTTCATGGCGTTTCACCTGTATTACCTGATAAACTTGGGAGTCTATTTTCCAATCGTGCTGTGGCAGACTTTTCAATTTGAAATATTTCAGAAGATGGTGGTTACTGTCCCGCCGGATTGGACGCTTTTCTTTCAAAGACTTCTGATTGGATTAGGACTGGTCGGATCAGGTGTCATGATATACAGGTTAAGTCTGGCAGGGGGATCAAAACCTTCCAAAACCTTTCTGGAATTCGCACCGCATTTCGTCGTTGCCGTGTTGTTCGCTTTCTCCATAGCGGAATCGATTCATTCATACTTTTACTGAGATGCGGCTGTTACGATAGTTGGAAGGGGCGTGAAACTTTTCTGAGGCATTGTGCGCAGTGTCAGCGAGCTTTTTTTGGAGCCTTCAGCAAAGAATTTGAAAAGTGTTTCAAGCAGACAGTTTGTCTTTTCTCAAAGACTCTTTTTTTTGATACCGCATGAAAGCTTCATGATGATTCCTGGAGTTCACCAATTGCCTGGCTTTGTTCTCTGCCTGGTTCAGGAACCAGTACCAAACAAGCTCCAAATATGCCTGATAATTTGAGCTGTCATGTTGCGGCGTCACCCAGCTCACCGTTATTGTAGAACCGCTGAATGAACGGTTATACATGTTTCTGCAGGAATCCGGGTGCTTTAATGTGGGATTTATCCAACTCATGGTCCAGTTACCCTGAATATTGACCTCCACAGAATCAAAATCCAGGTCTCTAACGCCGGCCTCCATCAACCGCAGCAGTTCTTCGAGAGAGCTTGCCTTCCTCACCCTCATCTTCATGAAAGTGTGAAAGGATGACAGAAATTTGAAATCAGGACGATCTTTAATTATCCTGGGAAGCTGGTCTACACGATATAATCTCAAAACATACGTCACAGTTCCGATGAGCAAAAAGAATGCTACACAGATGGACCCAAGCAGAAGTCTGGAACTCTGGTTCAATACCATGCCAATGGTAATGACACAGAAGATGGCGCTAATTATATAGAACATGGCTACGACCAGCCTGGGTCGACCGAACACTTCCATGAATCTGTGATGGAGGTGGTCTGCGTCAGGCAGGAATATTTTTCTCCCACTGAGCCACCTTCTGATTACGGCCAGGGCCACGTCTATAAGAGCCACTCCAAAGGGCATCAGGGCCGCTATTAACATGCTCATGGTGCCGGAGCGTTGCCCTGGAGATATTGCCATGTTGCTGGTCGCCAACACGCTCAGAAAAAAACCGAGCGTAAGACTGCCTCCATCCCCCATGTAAATGGAAGCTGGATGGAAGTTGTATCTCAGATAGCCCAACAAACTGCCGGCCAGAGTAAACACCAGAACAGCAGCGATAATATCTTCCTTGAAGTAAGAGATTATTCCGCTGGTTATGGCCGCAAAAAGACATACTCCCCCAGCCAGGCCATCAATTCCGTCTATCAGGTTGATAGCGTTTGTGATCGTGATGACCACCACTCCAAGAATCAGGTAGCCCAAAAAGCCGAATTCAACCATACCAAGGAATGGAAGGGTGGTATTTCCAATTGTATGCCCACCCAATATCAATATCAACACGCCTATCAATTGCCCACCCAGTTTCTCCCTCCAGTTGAGTTTGATCACATCATCAAGAGTTCCCAGAAGAAGTATCCAGAATGTGGCCAGTAAAAGGGAGACTAGCTTAAGGTAAATATCTTTGTCATAGTGAGTTGATCCAGTGGCGTCGGCCAGAAACAGGCCAATAAAAACAATTATTAAAGGCAGGAATATTGCCAAGCCTCCCAGCAGTGGAACAGGCTCTTCGTGATTACGTCTCCCACCCGGATACGCCATGATGTCATTTTTCATGGCTATTCTTTTTACCAGGGGAACGAGGGTTAACGTCACCACCAGGCCGAATAGGGTAGCTACAAGGATTGAGAGCTCGGGAGTCAACAGTTTATTCCTGATTCTTGATCCTGACCCTTAGGAGGCCAAAACTTATCTTACGGTTTGCAGTTGGTCCAAACCCGTAACACCTTACATCACAAGCCATGACGATATAAGAATATTCATCCCTATGATACTCCTGTAATATCCTAAAAAAAAGTTTTTTTTAAAAAACTTACCTACTGGCGCAAACTACAATCAACTTGACTATATTCTCCGCTTTGCCTAGAAACAGAGGGGATTCACTTTCACTTATTGCAGGAAGAGGACAAAGATGGGGAATGATAAAGATAAGTGGCTTAATATACTGGCGTTAACAACTGTTATCCTGGCTCTTGGAGCTACGGTTTCTACTCTAAGCGTCGGTAAGTACTCTAATCGCGGCATATTGAAACAGACTCAGGCCTCAAATCAATGGGCGTACTACCAGGCAAAAAGCATCAAAGGTTACCTCTATGAACTCCAAAAGGAGAAGCTGGAGGCCGATTTGAGATTGTTACCAGCTACAACTCCACCGGAGGCCATTGAGGATCTCAACAGGAGAATCGAATCCTACGCTTCCAATATAAAAAGATACGAGTCCGAAAAGCTGGACATTCAGAAGCTGGCGCTGGCGCTTGAAACAGAGCGCGACCAGGCTTCCGTCCACTCCCAGCAATTCGGAATTGCAGTAATTCTACTGCAACTAGCCATTCTGCTTTCATCTATAGCCAGTGTCATGAAGAAAAAGCCCTTATGGGTTTTGGGAATCTTTTTGGGCTTGGCCGGATTCATCTATGTTGCAAATGGACTTTTTCTGATTTTTTAGTTTAATCATGAAGGACCATCGATTATTTCCGTCTCTTGAGCAATGTTAATGGTGACAATTAATTTGTGAATCAATGACATGCCTGAGTTCAAACCCAAAACTTGATTACTGCCATAATGCGAGATTTTGCAGAAAAATATTTTAGCGTTTTTCACAATGAGTATCCCAAACTCCTGTGGATAGCGTCTGTCTGCTTTTTTGTCTTTTTTGTGACAGCCCTGTTCAGAAACTTTGTTGACACGACTTTCCTCAAAAGATACGGCCCTCAAGCCATTCCCATGATGCTGCTGATAAACGCCGTCCTCACTGTGGCGCTTTTTGCGGTTACAGACAAACTTCTAAAAATATTTCCGGACAGAGTTATTCTCTCTTGTTTTCTGATAATAAGCGCATTTTCTGCTCCGGTTTTCAACTTGATGATTCTATCAGGATCAATGGTCGTCTACCCTGTCATTTACCAGTTGATGCTGTTGATTGATTCAGTGCTTTTTGTTCACATCTGGAACATTGCGGGAGACATGTTCAACGCCCGTCAGGGAAAGCGGATTTTTCCACTGATTACGGCTAGCCAGCTTCTTGGAACCATTGTGGGAAGTTTTTCCACCAGCTTGCTGGTTTCAGTTGCCGGGGAACAGCATATACTTCTGATCTTCGCCGCAGTTTACATGACCGTAGGTATTTACATGCTCAAGACCGGGCAGAAGGTATTGGGCTCATCGGAGAGACTTGTCATTGAAGGGCAGATCAACTGTGCGAAAGTCCGCTTGCGCCAGGTGCCCGGACTCATGAAAAAGTACCCCATCATCAAATTTCTTGTCATCACCGGCTTGATTCCAAATATACTGCTGCCCATATTTTTCTTTCAGTTCAACACTATAGCCAACGGATCCTTTGCCGATGAACAATCGCTAATAACTTTTTTTAGTATTTTCAGGGGGCTGACTACTCTTGTCACTTTTTTCGTGCTTTTTTTCTCCCCAAATTTGCTCTCGTTCCTTGGACTTCCCAATTCTTCACTGTTGTTTACGTTCAACTTCACAGCTCTGTTCGCGCTCTTGCCTTACGCTTTCAACATATTCGTTGCAGCCTACGGCCAGTTTTCAACGATTCTGATTCAGCGTGCCGTGGCCGGTCCGGTCAACAAAATACTCTACAGCATCGTTCCCACGGATTTGCAAACGTGGAGCAGGACTTTCATACGTGGGAGCGTGCTTAAGATAGGAATGTTCGCCGGTTCAATTTTCATGCTGGTTTCAAAACCATTTCTCGATGCACGTGATCTGTCTTACGTCGGGCTCATCCTGTCGATCATCCTGTTGACCGAAACGCTTCAGTTCAGGTCACTATATAAACACGTGCTAAAACAGGTTTTGACACATCAGGAAAACACCGCAGACAACCCCGGATGGGAAAAAAACGTTCAATTCGACCATTTCTCTACCAGAGACGGACTTGTTCATCAAACCATCGAACTACCCTTGCCTGCAAGAGAATTCGGTCCGGAAACCTCATCGATCAGGAGCGCGCAAGAAGCATTGGCGCTCATGGAACACGAACCTGGACCATTGCTGATGGAAGCCATCGCATTCTTCTCCAGGAACCACGATTTCAGGGCTGTCAGAAAACTTGTCCTGATGCTTTCAAGTAATGATGACAGAGTAAGAAGCGCTTGTGTAGACGCTCTAAGACGTTACCCCAAAACTGTCCTCCCATTTCTGGAAGCGTCCCTGCTCACCGGTGACCTAAGGGCTAAACAGGGCATTCTGGAAGTGATACGTCTGTCTTATTCGATCAATGAGTTTGAAAATAACGTGCATCTCAACATCGCCGTAACTGAAGTATATACTAATCTTATCTATATACATCGACTGGAGCCTTTAAATATCAATAAAAACAGTAAAATGCTTATTAAACATCTCTGTGAAACTAATGAAGAGGTGTTGAGACTGATTTTTTATGGATTGTGGGTTTATCATTCAGACATGAGGCTGATGTATGACGCAATAAAATCGGACAAGGCTGCAATAGCTGTGGAGTTATTGGAAAGTACTGTTCGTAGGGATGTTTCATCGTATCTCATACCTTTGCTTGAAGACATTCCTGTCGAGCGCAAGATAGAACTGGGGCGATCCATGTTGCTGCTAATCAGGGATGACACTATCAACCGCACCCTGACTCTCCTCGCCCAGTCAGATGATCGACTAACCAGGCTGCTCGCAATCGCATCCATTTCAGATGTATGGCCTGATGAATCACTGATTCCTGTAGTGGAGTCAAGGCTTTACGACGAGCATAAGGATGTCAGAGAGGCGGCAGGCATGGTTCTCAAAATGCAGAATGATCAGGAATCAAAAATGATTGAGACAGTAGAGCTTATAGAAAAATTCGGCCTTTTCCCGATATTTGAAGGTATGTCGACCAGAGAGCTGCACGCGCTGGCAACAGTGACCGAGATCCGTAATTTTGAAGTGGGTGAGACAATAATTCAGGAAGGGTCAGAAAATTTTTCCATTTACCTGATCACTTCGGGGCTTGTGCGAGTGTACAAGAACTACAACAGTCCGCTGCAGACCCTTAAGTTCAGCATAGGGAGCGGATCTTTTCTCGGGTTTGTAGGAATGTTCACCAATACACCGGTGGAAGTGACTTGCGTGGCGGCAGAGTCAACTGAAACTTTTGTGCTTCCTCAGGTCCAGTTTCAGGGAATCATTAGGGTCTATCCACAGATTGCAGTCAATCTCTGCAGATTCTGCGCAACAAAATTCAAAGAATTCTTTGATATTTAGCCGCCTCCGGTTCAGAGCAAAAAGTTCACGTGTTAAGTTTCTACATCAGCAGGCCTGAAACTTCCCGGCATAAATTTGGTCATAGAAAAGCCTCAAACGGTCCGACGCCACAGAATAAATCATGTTTCTTCCCGCCTGAAGAATCCCTGCGGCGCCCGTTAACTTGTTAAAGGGCAAATCAAGCAGTTCCGGCCACTCCGAAGCCAGGATGTCATCAGCGAGCCTTTGTCTTCGTCTGGGCTCAACTGGTGAATTCAGGATGGCCTTAAAGATTGATCGGTCATTGAACGGAAATATCCTGGCTTGATGCATCCCGTCTTGACCATACTGAAGCGGACCGGCCCAACATCCAAGACGCTGTTCGATATATGTGAGGTCCAGTATTGTATTCCAGTTGAAATGAGATATTTCATTCAGCCAGGCTTCGGTGTGTGACACAATCTTGCCTAATGCTGGAAGTTTGGCGCGCTTCAGTATCTCGTGGGCTGTCAGGCTTGGAAGGTTTTCATCTCCTTCCCGCCAGTAATAGGCCCTTCCAACCTCTCCAGCGCAACCCGGCAAAAAAGCCCGATGAGGGTCTATTTTTCTGGATGTCGGATGGATTCTCCATATTTCTCCTGAGACACAGTGTCCTGTGCGTGCCTGCCAGTCTTTCAGTTCGGATATGCTCGCCAGTTTAACACTGAGGGTGACGTGGTTGAGTTTGAGCTTTTTGGCAAGTTGGCTACCTATCTCGCTATCGACCCCGGAAGGAACCCATACCCCGGTGTGAAACTTTATGCGCTGTAAAACATCCCTGCTGCAGGCCAGGAGCATTCGGCTGTCCCGTCCTGCGGTCAGCGACATCTGGACAGGGTGTTGTTTTGAGACTGCCAGAATATTTTTCTTGAGACTTCCCACAACAGTCTTTACGGTGGCTCCAAAATCATTATTCCTGGAATTGAGATCGCTTGGTTTGGGCCAATGCCGCATGGGGGCCCAGTCTTCCATATCCAGATAGTGATTAGGCAACAGCCGTCTCACATTTTTCATCGGAGTCAGGCCGGACGGATACCATGCATCGCTTTCAGGCATGCCAAGCGCCCTGATCATCTCATGGTCACCGTCCTTTTCGAAATCCGCAAGCAAAGTGGTAGTGGACGCAGCAGATTGGTGTTCGGTGGAATAAACCACCGCCAGTGACCCGCACGAATCCAGATAAACTCTCCTGTTTTTGGAGGTCAAATATGCGCATGCAAATCGACCCGACAAAGAACAAACCCAGGACTCGAATTTGTCCGCTTCACACAAATCGTCTTCCAGAATCAGCTTTGAGTTCAGTAATTGCGCTTTTTGTGTTATAGCATGTCCGAGTAACCATCCGATTGCCTGACCATTCGGCCGGCATATTTCGATAACAGGTAATGATTTGTGGCTAGAGAGGAACCAGTCATCTATTTGCCTGGTTTTCCATCTGTTGGGGAAACGCTTTTCAGATTTCGAGAGAAGGAACTGTCCGTCGAATTCACTTTTCTGAAGTACCATTATACTCTTTCTCCAGTGGAGACCCTATTCATGATTGGTCAGTCATATATTGGAACGATTCGCCTGTTCTATGACTCCGCTCTGACGTCTGACATCTACGGCCAGTGGACCGTGTTGAGCCAAACGGCTGAGTTGTAGACAATTTTTATATTCAATTCAATTCATTAGCTATACTCTTGAATTAAGGAATTCTCAAGTTTGTTTTTTATCCCGACGCAGTAGTCCACAAGCCTGACACCCGAACGGATTGGAATGACAATGAAATCAATTTTTGGCGCAAGGTGTCTGAAATAATAAATTCTGGCCAAACAGGAGACATGATGAAAAAGAATGTGCCGGCTTCCATTTTCCTTTTCTGTTTTATTTCATTGACAATTCTAACGTGTTTCCAGTTTTCTTCCATGGCGTTTGCTTTCAAAGAAGCCCCGATGCTGGCCGAGTTGGTAAAAGCCGGAAAGCTGCCGCCGGTCGATCAAAGGCTTCCTTCTGAACCTGTTGTGACAAAACCGACGGAAACAATCGGACAATACGGTGGAACTTGGCGGAGGGCATACACCGGTTTGTCGGACCTGTCTGCCATCAGAAAAGTGCTTTATGATCCTTTGGTCAGATGGACGCCTGATTTCCAGGTAGCGGCTAATCTGTGCCAGCGTTGGGAAATTTCTGAAGACGCCAGGAAGTATACTTTCAGGTTGGTCAAGGGAATACGTTGGTCGGATGGGGCTCCGTTTACCGCCGACGACATCATCTTTGCCTTGGTTGATGTGGCTTTCAACAAAGATTTGAACCCTTCTCCGGCCGGTTGGCTAGCCCCTTCAGGACTCACTCCCAAGGTTTGCAAGATTGATGACTATACTTTCAGCGTTGAGTTTGAAAAACCCTATGGATTGTTTCTGGAAAACCTGGCATGTCCCCACGGGATGGCCTTGGTCACCAAGCCCAGGCACTATTTGGCCAGGTTTCATGCAAAGTACGCCAAACCGGAAGAGATTGAATCACTCTTGAAAGACAGAAAAGCCTCATCGTGGACTAAACTGTTTGCAGAGGTGTCTAGCCTTCAACAGTCGTTGTTCGTAACCACAGACATGCCTTCTTTGCTCGCATGGATCACCACTAATCCGGCTCCAGGGAAACTTTTCGTCCTTGAAAGGAATCCATATTACTGGAAGGTAGATACCGCAGGGAACCAGTTACCGTACATCGACAAAATTACTTCCGCCATTCAGGCAGAGGCCAGCATGATTTTGTTGAAGGCGGTTGCAGGTGAAATTGATTTTCAGGCCCAACATCTTGGCGGGATGACAAACTCTGTCATGCTGTTGGCTCAACAATCCGTTGGAAAATACCGGCTGGTTCCAAAACAGTCTACTGCTTCTGTCGGCCTGTTACTGGCGCCCAATTTGAACCACCCTGACCCACTCAACAAAGAGATATTTTCCGACAAGCGCTTCAGAATTGCGCTCTCTCACGCCATCAACAGAAATGAGATCAACAACATAGTATTCAGAGGCAAAGCAACGCCACGGCAAGCAGCGCCCCTCAGAGAATCAGGTTTTTACGATGAGGCATACGAATCGGCTTATTTGAAACATGATCCGGAACTGGCAGAAAAAATGTTGGATGAGATGGGACTGGTCGTGGGACCAGAGGGTTTTCGCATGCGACCCGACGGTCGACCTCTTCAGGTTTGCCTGGACGTTATGTCCTCGATCCAGACTTGGGTAGACACCGCGGAAATTATAGCCTCGGACATGAAAAAGATAAAAATTGACACTGCTATAAAGTCTGAAACCAGGGAACTTTTCAGGCAGAGGACTCAATCGGCTGCTCATGACATGGCTCTTTGGCCCGGAGACGGTGGACTGGAGTGCCTGCTGGAACCAAGGTGGTTTTTCCCATTCAGCACTGAAAGCCTCAATGCTCCACTGTATGGACAATGGTATCAAACTCGGGGAAAACAGGGTGAACAACCTCCTGAAATCATAAAAACCCAAATGGATATTTTCGATGAAATCACAAGTTCTCCTTCAGATGACATGAAAAAGAAACTTTTTTCAAAAATAATAAGGGCTAATCACGAAAACCTTTGGGTAATAGGTTTGATTTACCAACCGGCGGACTACTACGTGGTTGCAAATAATATGAGGAATGTGGCAGAAAAAGATTACCAGAGCTGGATTTATCCAAATCCGGGTCCGATAAATCCTGAACAGTTTTTCTTTCAAATATCCAAATGATCATTTGGCAAAGACCAGACGGTATGTTTTTTCTAAATCTGGTCACAATCTGTAATCAGTTTCAACACGCATTGCGAAATGTTTGTTTGATTAGAAAAAGTTTATTTGTTCGCCTTTTTGAAGTTCTGTCTCACGACATAACGGAGCCATGGAATATCCGGAATTTTTCTTTAATCAAAAAAAATGTTTTATCGTGTCATTGACAAATAGTTCCTCTATGCATTATGCTCGGGGGATAGGCTTAATCAAGTCATCATAATTTTCATGTCAGTGAACAAATAACCAATTTCAAATGTTTGCTGCTCCTGTTGATGCTCGGTAGAACTAGTATTTTAGAACTTAACTTCATAGCGATATTACAGGCAAGATAGACTTAAACCGTTTTTCAACCCATTTGCCTAAAATTTGACAGTTTATTTCGATTTCGAGATCGCATAACGGCTGGCCAGCCTATGGTTAAACGTCTTATAGCGCCTTTAGTCTGTCAATAGAAAGGAGCGGTCGCATGAAGCCTGGTTTAAGAAGCTTTTCCTTAACCTTGTTTGCTGTTCTACTCACATTGATTGGATCGTCTTTTAGTTGGGCTGAAAAGCCAATCATTCTTGGGGCCCCTTTATCAACTGCCTTCCTATATGGTTGGGCGGCTGAGAAGGGGATTAAGTTGGCTGTCGATGAGATAAATGCCGAAGGCGGGGTTAAAGTCGGCAACGAGAAGAGAAAATTCTCAGTAGAAGTCATTGACACTCGTGACCTTGAACCGGGGGTTCCTGTTAGCGAAGCGTTGCTGGCCCTCGAAAAGCTCATTTTGGAAAAAAAGGCCGACTTTATAGTTGGTGGCCCGGTCAGGTCAGAGGCTGCGCTGGCTGCCATGCCACTCCTGGTTAAGAACAAAAAAGTTTCAATCCTGACAACGGGCTCTTTGACCCCCAAATACCATGCGACCGTAGCTGAAAATCCTGATAAATTTAAATACTGCTTCAGGATTTCGGGTGAAGCTAAATGGATGGTCACAGGTGACCTGGTTCCCTGCCTGGAAGACATCGGGAAAAAGTTCAATCTCAACAAGCTTATAATCATGGTTCAGGATGTCGCTCACGCCAGAGCAGGCGGTGAGCTGTTGGCCAAAATAATGGGAGAGAAGGGATGGCAGGTTCTGGGACAGCCCCTGGTTTTCCCGACTGGAGCGACAGATTTTTCTATGGGTCTGTTGGACGCCAAAAAGAAGGGCGCTCAGGTCATAATAATATGGATGGACATGCCGGAATCGGCCATACTCCTGAAGCAATGGCACGACATGAAAGTGCCGGCCTTGCCATTTGGAGTAATCATAGCAGCGGCTGAACAGCCTGGGTTTTGGAAGGCCACCGACGGAAAAGGCGAATACTGTCTGGCTAATGTTGTTAATGCCGGCAATGTTCCTAGTGAAGCTACCCCTTGGACCATGAAATTCGTTGACGCTTATAAAAAGAAATACGGTTTGGAACCCGAAGGCTACGGGGCCTCCTCGAGTTATATGGCCGTTTATGCGTTGAAGGACGCAATCGAAAGAGCGGGATCCTTGGACTCAGACAAGGTTGTCGATGCTTTGAGAAAAATTGACCTCATGGGCGTTTATGGACGAGTCCGTTTCGACCCAAAATCCAACCAGATAATTCCTAGTGTTGACCCTGCTGAAGGCGCCGTGGGAACCGTTTTCCAATGGCAGGCAGGTAAACGCATAGTCGTTTTTCCTCCAAAGATTGCTACAGGCGAGATATTGCTGCCTCCATGGATGAAGTAGATTTTGTTTGGCATTTTCATCTTTTGACTCAGTTGTAAACTTGAAACCCCGAGTGATGGTCGGGTCCATTCAGATCCAGACAGGAAGAAAACCGACCTCACTCGATTGGCATAACAGGTCTGAGCCACAAAGGAAGGCTGGTTGGTAATTGAATGTTCCGGCCTTAATCATCATTCTTTCACTCAATCTTTTCCGAAGGCTTTTCTATGGAAATATTGATCTACGGTGTCATAAATAGTGTTACCCTGGTTTTGATGGCCCTTGGCTTCACCCTGGTTTACGGAGTGAGCCGTTTGCCCAATTTTGCCCACGGCGCACTCTATGTGGTGGCGGGTTATTTGACGTGGATTTTTCTGAACCGCTTGGGCCTGCCATACAGCTTGTCGATTCTGGCGGCTTTGGTGGTGACGGGATTAATAGGGGCCGCCATGTACCACTTCGTTCTCAGGCGTGTTCGAGGGATGCCGATTTCAGAAATCATTGCCAGCTACGCCATTGGTCTGGCCATCCTGGAGGGTCTCAGGTGGGGAGGTCTTAAAGGCTCTACATTTACGTTACCTCCTTTCATTGAAGGAAGTTTCGAAATTATGGGAGTCTCTGTGGATATTCAGCGAGTACTGGTCGTCCTGATCGGAGTGGTAATGATGTCGGGGCTTTGGCTATTTGTAACAAAGACAAGACTCGGCCTGGCTTTAAAAGGCATGGCTCAGGATGAAAGGGCTGCTCTGACCCTCGGGATCGACTCTGACCGAATGGCGGTTGTGGCGATGGCATTGGGCTCCGGATTGGCTGGAGTGGCGGCGGTGACATTGTTTCCGCTCGGTAACATAGTCGTCGAGGCTGGTTACAATGTGCTCATAATGGCTGTTGCGGTGTGTATTGTTGGCGGTTTGGGGAGTTGGACGGGGGTTGTTCTTGCGGCTTTTCTGATAGGTTTTGCCCAGATACTTACCGTTGTCTATCTCGGGGCTCATTTTCAGGTAGTCGTCGCATTGCTTTCAATCATTGTAACCTTGGTGCTGCGGCCTAGTGGTCTTTTCGGTCGTCAGAAAGAACTGGAAGAAAGGGTTTAAAGATGGCCGTAGAACAACAGGATCGTCGTAAAGAGAGACTGGATAGGGGGATCAAGGTCAGGTCCGACGGTGTTTACGCTATCTCGTCGTGGCTCGAAATGAGTTATCTGGTTGCGCCTCGCCTGCTATTCATCGTAGGCCTGCTGGCGGCCCCGATTTTTTTGTTGCCACTTCCTTACTGGCAAAAAGTCCTTTCAATCATATGCATCTATAGCCTTCTTGCCATCAGTTTCGATTTCTTGGCCAACTACGTTGGCCTGGTTTCGCTCGGCGGAGGTTTTTATATCGGTGTCGGCGCGTATGTTGCCGCTCTGCTCAACATGAAATGGGGCATGCCTATTTTTGTGACCATTCCGGCGGCCACATTGTTTGGAGCCGCCATCTGCACGATAGCTTTTTTGCCTTGTCTCCCACTTCGCGGAGTTTATTTCGCTATAGTGAGTTTGATGTTCCCGCTTTTGGCCGCTCGAATCATTGAAGCGCTTGACGTCTTTGGTGGCACCGATGGTATCGTCGGAGTTGACGGCTTCTCAAGCGTGTGGCTGGAACAGTATGTTCTCATTCTGGCAGTTTTGGCTGCAGTCTTTGTGTTGCGCAGAATGATTACCGAGGATGTCGGACTGGTTTTTTCAGGAGTAAAAGATAACGATCAGGCTGTTAAAGCGTCAGGGATCAACATAACCAGGTACAAGGCGCTCGGCATTTTCATTGCATCATCACTTGGCTGTTTTGGAGGAGCTGTGTTGTCACACATATACATGTGGGCGGGAATATCGCAGTTTGCTCTCGATTTCTCAATCATACCTATTGCCGCCACGGTCATCGGCGGTGGCGGAACCTTGATAGGCCCCGTAATAGGCTGCCTCATTCTGGTCCCTGTCTCTGAACTTTTGCGCGACTTTGGCACCCTACGCATTGCTGTATATGCCATCATATTGACATTGTTCATAGTTTACAAAAGCGAAGGAATCATGGTCTTTGCCTCCAGAAAATATGAACAGTTCGAGCGTTGGGTTTCCATTTAGCTTTCGGAACCCTGATAATTGTCAATACCATATTTTGTAGCGCCCACTCCCCTATCTATGGGGTATTCATGATTTTTTGCAGGAAATATCTACGATGAGTGATGAACCTATTCTGGTTGTGGACAACGTCAGTAAGACTTTTGGAGGCGTCGCAGCGCTTTCTATGGTGAGCCTTCAGGTAAATCGTGGGGATATAGTAGGGATCATAGGGCCAAATGGTTCCGGTAAAACGACCCTGGTCAATTCTATTTCGGGTTTTGTCAAACCCGACCGCGGTAAAGTGATTTTTAAAGGTCAGGACGTCACCGGCTGGGATCCCCATAGAATTGCCGACGTGGGTCTCACCAGAACTTTTCAGGTGATGCGGCCATATTATTCCCTTCCAGCCTATAAAAATCTGATTGTTCCGCTTTTTTCGCCGCGAGCCAAACGCACAGGTGGGTGGAGAGGCGGGGGCAAGATGGGTAGCCGGGATACCGTGGCGCTTGATATCCTTGAAGAGATAGGATTCGAAAGGGATTCTTATGTTCCTTACAAAATGGCTTCATCGCTTCCAACGGGCTATTTGAAAAGGCTTGAGTTGGCGAGGTGCCTGGCGCTTCGACCCGAGCTTATCATCTGCGATGAGGTCTTTTCAGGTTTGAGCATGAGTGAAATGGCCAGTATGCTGCCTCTGATAGAAAAACTCCAGATGGAGGGTATCTCACTGATGATGGTGGAACACCGTCTCCGCGAATTGTTCAGACTGGCCAACCATGTCGTAGTGCTGAACTTTGGGTGCAAAATAGCGGAAGGAGTTTCCGGCGATGTGATGGAACTCAAAGAGGTCAAGGAGGCCTACTTCGGATCTGAGGAGGAGGTGCTCGATTATGTTTGAAGCCAAAGGTTTGATGGTTTTTTACGAAAACATGCTGGCCTTGAACAACGTCAGTTTGTCTTGCAGGACCCACCAGATCGTTGGGGTATTTGGAGCCAACAGCGCCGGTAAATCGACCTTGATGTACACACTGTCCGGAATCATGCTGGACATTCAGAAAAAAGAGGAAATGGCCGGGGGCGAGCGCATTACGGTTCGTGGGGATCTTTTATACAATGGCTCTAACATCATGGGAATGGCTCCGGCGCTTAGAGCAAAAAATGGCGTCGTTTTATGTCCTGAACGAAGACGCATATTCCCGGAAAGCACAGTCCTCGAGAATCTCCGGATTGGGGGTTATCTGGCGACCTCGGATCAGGCAAGGGACACCCTTGACTACGTGTTCACAATTTTTCCCGCTCTTAAAAGGTTAGTCAACAGACTTGGCGGATTTTTGAGTGGAGGAGAGCAACAGATGCTGGCAATTGGCAGGTCATTAATGGCTCAGCCCAAACTACTCCTTCTTGACGAGCCCCTCTTGGGACTCAGCCCAGTCATTCAGTACCTGTTGGCAAAATCGATTAAGAAAATCAGGGATGAACGCGGAGCCTCCATCATAGTCTCGGAACAATACGCCCGGCCAATCATGCCGATAATAGATTATGGCTACATCCTGGAAAATGGAGCTGCAGTTGTGGAAGGCACAAACACAGAATTGATGAACAATCCGGATGTCAAATCCGCCTATTTTGGATCATAAACTGGAGGCGGACAATGCAGAAGGAACTAACATTTACCCGGTTTGAAGCTTCATGCAAGGAGTATCCGGACAACACTGCCGTCATATTTCTTGGTGAAAAATTCTCTTACAAAAAATTACATGACATGGTTGACAGGTTTGCTACCGGTTTGGCAGAGCTTGGTTTCAAAAAGGGGGATAGAATAATCCTCTATCTGTCAAATTGCGTCCAATATGTCATCGCCTTTTTTGCGGCACAGAAACTGGGGCTCGTAGTTGTGCTGGTTTCTCCCATTTACACATCCCACGAGCTTGAATATATGGTGAAAGATTCAGGGGCTCGGGCCATTGTCTGTCATGACACAAACTACGGATATGTCCGTGAGGTCATTGGAAAAACTTCGCTTGAAAAAATTATTTTCACCAACCTGATAGATCTGGTTTCACCTACCAAAAGGCTGATTGCCTACCTGTTTGACAAAACCCCACACGGCACGGTGAAAGGTGGGGATGAGACCGTTGCTTTCAAAAAATTGCTCAGAAGTCCAGCGACTCCACCAGAAGTCGATATAGATCCTGTCAAGGATCTTTCATACATTCTTTACACCGGCGGCACCACCGGTTTCCCCAAGGGTGTTCCAGGCAATCACTGGGGTCACACCTCTTACGTGAATAACATCACTGACTGGCTAACCGTTGGGCATCTCCAACCGGGAAAAGACGTCTACATTGCTATAAACCCGCTTTTTCACATCATGGCCCTGGGATTGTTCATGGCGATTGGGCTGAATGTCGGTGCAACCACGGTGTTGATGCCAGTGCCACAAGTTGACGCCATCCTGATGGAGATCGAGAGACGTAAAGTCCGATGGATGCTTGGCGTGCCGGCCCTGTACCGCATGATACTTGAAAATGATCGCCAGGACACCTACGATATTAGTTCTCTCAGATACTGCTTTTGCGGCGGAGACGTGCTGCCGCGCGAAGTCCTGCAGAGGTGGAAAGAACGCGCCAACATACCTATCTACCAGGTTTACGGCTCTACAGAGGCTGGACACGTCTCTTACTCCACTCTCGGGGCTGGAGACCCGGCTCCAATGTCGATAGGAAAGCCACTGCCTTCGAGGAAGGTCCTCATCGTAGATTCAGAAACCCTAAAAGAAGTTCCGGTTGGAGAGGTCGGAGAATTGCTCGTCACATCCGAACAATCAATGAAAGAATACCTCAACAAGCCGGAGGAGACGGCGGGTTCTTTTGTCAAGGTTGGGGCAGACACATATTACAGAACCAGTGATTTTGTCAGGGGAACAGAACACGGCGAGATTTTTTACGTCGAGAGATCGGCTGACATACTCAAGCACAAAGGCTACCGTGTGTCGGCATCGGAAGTAGAGGCTGTGCTACAGGACCATCCTGTGGTGGTCGGCGCTTGCGTAATAGGTGTGCCTGACCCAAAAGTTGGCGAGAGAATCAAGGCTATCGTAGTCCTTAAAGATGACGCCAAAGGTGTGGGGGCCGCTGAACTCATCAACTGGTGTTCATCGCAACTTGCGGCCTATAAGGTCCCGTCATATATAGAATTCCGGGACATGCTGCCTAAATCAAAGGTTGGAAAATTGCTTAGAAGAGAGATCAGAGAGGAAGAAAAACGAAGGGCTCACAAGGACAAAAAGTAATTCATCCAATCCGCAAAAAATTGAACCGCTGGATCAGCAACAAGACTTTTAAAGACTCCATATTTATGGTCATGCTGATCCAGTCATTAAAGCACACGTAAGTGTCCGCCAAATCTTCAGGGATTCCATTCTCGTCTCATGAGGCTAATTTTACTCCACCAGGTAGGGGGTCTTTCATTCATGGCTCATACCGAAAACTGTCAACGATGACCTTCCCGATACAGTTTCCGCCAGAGCATCAATCATCCAGCAGAATTTTTGAATAGCCGCTCCGGAATTTCATGGAATAATGCTAGACTCAAAATGATTAAAGACCGTGGATTCATGTTTCGTCTCTCTTGAAAAATCTTTGATACCTGCTCACCAGAATTGTTCTCGAAGCGGGATAGGCAGTTAAAATTGATCGGAGCACGAATATTAGACAGATATATATTCAGAGAGATATCTATCTCTTCCATGTTTTCCTTTGCCGTATTCCTGGGCGCAGGACTTATTGCCGGATTCCTTCCTCTACTTCAGAAGGGCCTGGAATCTGGGGCTGAGTTGACGATAATCCTCTTTCAGGTTTTGGTTCATGCTCTTCCAGGAGCCTTGGTCACTGTAGCGCCGCTTTCAATCACTGCAGGCATCCTGCTGGGATTGGGGCGACTGGCGGCGGACAACGAAATTTCAGCCATCAAAGCGGCTGGCGTTTCAGTTCTGAGATTGGCCCCGCCTGTTCTTCTCATTGGTCTCATGGGTTTTTCCATCAGCCTGGCATGCACATTGTGGCTTATACCTCAAGGGATATCCCAAGGAAAGCGTTTGATGCAGGACGCCTTGACGAAAAGAGTTGATGCCGGAATAGAAGAAGGGGTCTTTTTTGATAAACTGAAGAACCTCATCCTGTATGTTGAGAAGATAGATTCATCCACAGGCGTCATGAGCAGAATATATTTGAGAGAAACTTCAGATCCTAAAGAGACTAATATTGTGATGGCCAAGAAGGGTAAAGTGTCTCCCGACCCAGAGAGCAGGGCTTTCATACTTGATTTGAGGGACGGAATAATATTGCGTGAGGATCAGCTCGGAGACTCCACAGGAGCACTAGCCTTTGAAACATACGTGTTCAGGTTTCCTCTTGATAAGAACCTTTCTGAGCCATCCCCGCAGTCTTTTGAAGAGATTTCCATCAGGGAAATCAGGCAGAGAATAGCGACCATGCAGGATGTTCATGATACTGATGACAAGAATCTCATGGCATATTATGCCCGCGCTCGAAACCATGCGGGATTACTTATAACTCAACGATTTACTCACCCCCTGGCCTGCGTGGCTTTGGCCTTTATCGCATTTCCAATAGGAGTTCTGAATCTTGGCAGGAGTAGATTGAACAATGTGTCAGTAGGACTTGGAGCCATTTTTGTTTATTACGCCTTAACTCTGATGACCGAACGGATTGTCCGCTCCGGACTCGCCCCGGCCGAATTCATGTTACCCATGCCTGCGCTTGTTTTCATGTTCTTTGGAACTTATTTCACTTTGCTGGTAAGAAATGAAAGAAATCCGCGACTGTTGGTTTGGGTTCAGAATTTATTCAGAAAGATCAAGAGATAGAAAAAGGTAAACACTTATGTACTTTCCACTTTCTGAATCATCCGCTTTCACCGATTTACAAATCGAGGAAAACCCATGTCGGTTTCAAATGAAAGAAAGCATATAAAAATACTGTGGATTGATGATGACGAGAATGTCCTGGACTTTTGTTGCAGATCGCTCCGGGCGCGTGGGGCCGAAGTCCATTCAGCAGAGTCGGGAATGGAAGGACTGCAAATTTTGATGGACAATGACATGGATGTGGTCGTGAGTGACCTGGAAATGGCAGGTTTAGACGGTCTGGAAGTAGCCATAAAAGTTAATGAAATGTTTTCTGAAAGCTCCAGAAAAAAGCCCGCATTTGTAATACTGACAGCGTGGGTTAGAGAAATGTCTTCCGAAGATATGGCGGAAGGCTATTTTGTTGACGCCATCCTGGAAAAACCCATAGAGATGAAAGAGTTGTTGAAAACGCTTGACAACATCATCGCGTCGAGAAAATCCTGATGTAAGAGTAAGAGATTGAATCCTGACTACGCTTCCTGTGGGCGCCTGGAATCTCCAATCCAAACTCTGATGCTTCTGGCGCTTTCAACGGTTTTTTATTATGGGGGCTATCTCATGCATCTTCAGACACATGAATACAATGACTCCGACACTTATCGCTATTGCCGCTGGTGGATATTCTGAGAATCGGATTGAGTAAACCAGAAGACCGAAAAGACTCATGCCACACTGTGCAAAAAAAAGACATTTGAAAAAAAAGTTTCCAAAATCAGGACCGGGTGGTGTCAGCGCTTCTATTTTCTGCCATATCGTGAACGTCACCACGTGAAATACCACGACAGCGCATATGCATCCCCACAATACATCGGATGGAAAATGGGCGCCGACAAAGATCCTTGAAAATCCGATCAGGGAGGCCACCAACAATACCAGCCCCTTGACCGGATTTCCTTGAGCATAACCTGCGATGGCCAAACATGCGGAAAATCCAGCTGCCGTATGTCCGGAAGGAAAACTCCCCCAGCGGAGAACAGGCCCTGTAATGTGAACAACCTGCAACAATTCGAGTGGTCTGGCAGAAGGCACGGCATACTTGATCAGGTTAACGGTAATTGACGATATCAGAAACACTGTCAATCCCAATGCGGTGATTCTCGGATTGATAAGCAGAAAACAACCCAGGATCATGCAGATAAGTAATCCATCACCAAGCGTAGTGAAGGATAGCCAGAATATGTCAGTCAGTGGCCAATGAATACCATTCAGTAGCTGAAATAATTGCTTATCGAAGAAATGAACGGGGATCGATAACAACAACAGAATTATGATCGCCCGTAGCGAGGGATTTTCATGATTCCAGAGTTGAAAGTAGTTTTGTTTCATAACCACCGTTTGTCTGAGATGGGACTTCAGATGAGCTTTTCTGCCTTTCTCAGCAGACTCCAGAACCAGCGTGTCCATTCGAGAAATGCGGCGTTGATGACACAATACAGCCAAAACTTGACCTGCCCGATCCCAGGCTTAATAAAAAACGCGCCTGGCTGGCTCATGCGTCATTATCAGACCAAACAGGCGCTCAATGTGCAAGTCCATTTAAAACTTTCTTGAATCCCATTCCGTCACAATCGCTTCTTAAATCCAGCTATTTCAGGGCGTCAAGAAATTTGTAAAGGTCGGATTCATCGTTTAAATGGACCCTGATGACTCTTTTCCCCTTGTTTTTCAGAGCCTGGAAATCGCCTATGGACTGAGCCTGTTTCAGGACACCAAAGGTGTACGATTCTCCAGGAACCTGGATATCTTCTCTTTCATCCGTTGTAATGACGATGAATAAACCCTTATCCGGGCCGCCTTTATGTATCTGACCGGTGGAGTGTAAATACCGTGGACCGAATCCTAGAGTGGTAGCTACCTTGAAACGCTGTTGAATGATGGATCTGGCTTCATCCAGACATTTGCAGGCCGTGTCGGAAGGATGAATAAAGGCATTGAACGAGACGTAATCATTTGATCTGGCTTTTTCCAGGAAGGTCCCGATTTCCCGAGGGAAAGATACATCCTTGGGATCCAGTTTTTCGGTATCGGGTACTTTTCCGTCTTTCGTGTAGGCTGACAGCAATTTTCCCGTGATGTCCTTGGATTCCTGAACATTAGGCTGGTCGAAGGGATTGATTCCGAGAATTACCCCGGCGGCCGAAGTGGCAAACTCGTATCGGAACATTTCCCGTCCCAGGTCATAGTTGCAATGGAGTCGAAGAGTCACCACCGGATGCCCAGATCTTTCCAGGTCACTTACAGCTCTGTCAAAAGTAGGGTCTCCATCCAGTCTCATGTAAACAAACAAACGATCGTCCCCATAAGAGTCCGGGCCGCCTACCGGCTCCAGGTCCACCGGAATGATCCCTTTACCCTCTTTTCCAGTGCTTTCCGCTATTAATTGTTCCAACCAGCAACCGAAAGTTGAAATCCCTGGTGACAATATCAGGGTCAGTTTGTCTCTTCCCAGTCGTGAGGCTTCACCCATTATGACCCCAAGCCATGCTCCGGGGCTTTCTAATGAAGGAGTTTGAGGTCCAGAGGCTTCGACTGCCTGAAATGCCCTGGTGAGAAAAAAGTCCAGGTCCATTCCGAGAAGACCTGCCGGAACAAGACCAAAATAAGACAGAGCGCTGAAACGGCCTCCTATGTCGGGTGGATTGAGGAATATTTTTCTGAAGCCATTCGCCGAGGCTAGCTTCCCCAAATTCGTGCCCGGATCAGTTATCGCAATGAAATTGGCCCCAAATCCATCACCCAGAATGTCCACCATCTTCTGCTTGAAATACTTGAAGAGGGACATCACCTCAATGGTCCCCCCCGATTTACTACTGATGATGAAAAGTGTCCTGGACAGGTCAACACTTCTCTCGATCTCCAGTATTGAACGAGGAACCGTAGTGTCGGCCACTTTCAATTCGATGAAACCATCGGTTACTCCGAAAGTTTTTACAAAAACTTCCGGAGCCAGACTGCTACCACCCATGCCTATGAGGATCGCCGTCTTAAACCCGGCCACCTTCAATTCTTCTGTAAACTGCCTCAGTTTAGCGGTTTCACCCGACATGGTTTCCACTACTCTCAACCAGCCCAATCTCTGCGATATTTCCTTTTGGCCCGTTTCATCTTCAGTCCAGATTTCAGGTTCGCAATTCCAGATCCGCTGAGGGATACTGTTTTTATCAAACATTTCAAGCGAACCATCCACAGCCCCCTGTAAGGCGCCTAATGAAGCCGACCTGTGGCCCCAACCTCGGAGAAGGCGCAATCGCTTCCTGGAAACTTCGTTGATGAGAGTTTCATAAGAGTCGGAAAACGCCCTTATACCATCTTCCAGCAGACGCAATGTTATTTCATCCATGTTCAAATGAAGCGCTTCAAGCCTTTCCAGAACAGTGTGGGCCTCCTCCGGAGACATTTGGCTCTTTTTCTCCAATGACCCGTGATCCCTATATGCCTTTAAAGTTACCAGAGGCAATGTGTTTATCGTTTGAGGCCACAGGAGACTATCAACATAGTAGGTGTCCGGATACGACGGATTCTTGACGCTGGTGCTGGCCCAGAGCAGCTTTTGAACGCGCAGCCCCCTATCCATCAGCGATTGAATCTTGTCACTTTTCAGGCTTTGCTCAAAATGAGCGTAGGCCATGCGCGCATTGGCGATCGCAGCTTTACCGAAAAGATCCGCCAAGGCAGCTCGGGCTGCAGGCGCACTACTCTCCTTGAGCCGTTCATCCACAACCGTGTCGATCCTGCTCACAAAGTATGACGCCACTGATGTGACTTTGGATGGATCACCACCACGTTCAATCAATTGTTCCACACCCTCCGTATAGGCCTGCAATGCCTCCACATATTGGGATAGAGAGAATATCAGGGTGAAATTTACGTTGATTCCTTCAGTTATAAGCGCTTTTCCTGCTTCTACCCCCTCAGCCGTCGTCGGTATTTTCATGAGTATATTTGGACGATCCACCAATTCGAACAAACGTTTGGCTTCACTTACGGTTCCTCTGGCATCGAATGAAAGTTTTGGAGCTACCTCCAGACTGACGTAGCCATCTTCACCTGCGCTGGATTCATAAACGCCACGAAGAGTTTCAGACGCATCCCTTACATCAGAAATGACCAGATTTTCATAAAGTCCTACCGGTGTTTCTCCCTTATCCACCAGCGCATGGAGTTCATCGTCGTATATCTTGTCGTTACTCAATGCCTTCTGAAGTATTGTAGGATTGGTTGTGACCCCGGTTAGCCCGTCTTCTTTTATAAGCCTGTCAAGCATGCCGGACTTCAGCAACTCTCTTCCGAGATCATCCAGCCAGACAGATTGACCGACAGTCTTCAAGTTTATTAAATGCCCAGACATTTAAACCTCCTCAATGCCATGAAGAAAAATCTTGGAATCAAGTCCTCACTAAATTGCATGATGCGCCTGTCCAGCTAAAAACTTTTCATCATTCAGAAACTACTTTTACCTCTGCGTGTCCTACAAACAGCCCCAAATGGTTTTAGCCGAACAATACGCTTGACATAATGCTGTTCGGACGATATCAATTCAAGGTAGGATATTAAAGAAAGTGGACTCTAAAATCAATTTAACCCCGAGCGTAAAAATGGATTTAAAAAAATATCTGGAGAATCAGAATTCTGAAATTCAGCGCCATAAATGGATCGAATCCGAGAAAGCAGGAAAAGATCTGGGTGTTGAAGCTGTAATAGACTGGATTAAAAAATACGCCGATGCTTTCAGTGAAGATTATCATGACAATAACCAGTCCGAGAGTTCTTGAGAAGAATTGAACATCCTGGTTAAAAGTATATCGGGCAAGTGAAACATAGCCAAATCCGACGCATCACGTTATATTCTTTTATCTCACCCTGAAACCAAGATCTTACGGCGCTCCATAACAGCATCGCTCTCAAACAGCTAAATTCAGAGTTTAGCTATTAGCCGCTACTTGCTGTTTTTTTGAAAAAAAATGGCGCGTCGTTAAACGCGCCTGGAGGCCTGTCAGATGGACAGGAAAGCGTTTTTCTGTTCATTGTGGAGCTACGCCTCGAGACCCCAAGCCACCAAGCGTAGATTCATTAATATGAATATCTAATAATTTGCATAATGTCAAGTTCTTTAGCGCTTCGTTTTCAACTCTCACGTTCCGCCTTTCCAAATCGCAGTGGCCCGAAATCCCCTATCTGAATGGAAAATCAAACACGGCGTTTTGGACAAGCTCCACCACTGGTTCAGGCTCCATTGTAACAATGGCAAAATCGAACCGAAACGGTCTGGTGACGGAATACTTTATCACGTATACCTGCGCAGCCCTCTGTAAGCTTTTTATTTTCTTCTCACTTATGGCAAATATGGGATTCAGGGATTCCTGCGACTGACGTGATCTAACCTCTACGAAGACTAACTCCTCTGCCTGAATTGCGATGATGTCCAACTCTCCGGCTTTGCAGAAAAAATTTCTATCCACGATTTCATAACCCAGACCCTTGAGGTGTCTGGCCGCAATGTCCTCCGCAATCAGGCCCCTGTCCCTGGTATGAATGACGCGTTTCTGACCAGATTGTTCCATGTTCCCCCCGTTACATAGTTTGGTTAAAAATTGGTTTTGGTAGAGGCCGGAACCTTCAAGGATTCCGGCACTGTTGAATCGTCGTCTAATTATGAGCGCTCATGAGCATTTTCTCATGCAAACGTCGAGCTTGAAGAGCAAAAGCCTCAAGTCGTGCCTCAATTATCTGTGGAAAGGCGTTTCCATCTGTTTCTATGGCCAGGAAAGGTAATTTACGATCCTTGTTCTTGAATAAGACTGAATCCGCAGCTGATTTTCCCTTGGTTTTAGCCATTGCTTCCAGTTTTTCGCCAGTGGTGAACTTTTCAGAGAGGATGGCCTCGGCGACTCTCGTAGGCATGCAGCCAAAAGGTCCTATTGAAAGGATTCCACAAGACGGATGCAGGATTTCATGCAAAGCTGCGCCAACAGTAAGAATTGCTTCACCCGTAAGCATGGGTGAAACGAATTTTTCACCTGACTTGATCAAATCGTCTATCTCCAGGGTTTCGTTGAAAAACAATCCCGATGGAGCAAAAAGATTTCTGATTTTGGAATCAAAATACCTTTTGACATAATAACGAACCCAGAAAGGAATGTCTCGACTTTCTCCCTCTATTCCGCTCTTGATCAACCAATCAACGTACTTGATCCATTCACTGGTCTGGGAAGTGCGGACAATAAATCCCCTGTCGGCCATTTTCTCTACCAGATTCTGCAGAGAGATAGGGTCGTTTCGAACATATATTTCACCGATGAGAGAAATTTTGGGGATTTCATGATACGGGGCTTTTAGTTGAATGCCCGCCAGTCTCTGGGAACTGGATCTTATCTGCTTTTTGATGACCCTCCATGACTTGTCCACCACATTGACCAGCTTGTCCCACTCTTCAAAGAAGATTTTCAGGCCTTGCTCCCGGTCTTTGGCTGCTGCCAACACGGTAGACCAGACTTCGTACATAACATCGCCAATCAGGATTGAACGCCAGGCAGGAAGTGTAAATCTGTCTCCTAGCCCCATGTAACCATTGGCCGCGTTTAAGGTCAGCACTGCCGCGTCGGGTATTTCGTGACGCTCAATAAGCCTTCGGGAAAAAACGTTATACTGCCCAAAGCGGCATGGGCCAGAGGCGCCCGGCATGAAATACGCCGTCACTTCTCCATGAGGACGATCTCTCCAGAAATAATTCAGCATGGATCCGACAGTCGTTTGAAGCGGCAGACACTCCTTGCAGGTGGAATTTCCACGTCCTATTTTAAGCACTTCCTCGTTGGCAGGAGGAAGTCCGTAAGCGTTGATTCCAACTTTATTGAATGTCTTCACCAAAGCCTCATGGGCAAACCTTCCCATGGCCGGTATAACGACACGCACATCAGGGTGAGATAACGGCAGATGCCTACCGTCTGCAGTCACTATGACCGGTTTGCCATCCACAACAGTGGTAAATGCGGCCCTGAAATCACTGTTGATTTTATCGATCTTCTTCTTGTTCTCAAGTTCTCTATAATATTGAACTATGTCCAGAAAGGCCTCAATCCTGGTTTCGAGACCGGCGTCAGCCGTATGGCTGTCTAACTCCAGGGTTAGAGAAGGCTTGCGCCCCATCTCATCTCTAAAGAAGCCGACGACAAAAGAGTCCGGGCCACACGAAAAATTGCTGATGAAAGTTCCAAACAGTTGCGGATTCTTTTTTACCAAGCTGGCCGCTTTCAGGATCATCCTGCCCATGGACCAGTACATCGTGTCCTGATCCAGGATGCTCTCATTTTCAAATGGGACCATGTCAAAAGGCAGTATTCGGTATCCACGTGAAGCAAACTTGGCAGGGATGCCCTTGTTGGCTTCAGGAGCAAAAGAGTTGTAAGGCCTTCCGAAAAGAACTATCGCAATAGCTTCCCGATCTTTTTCAAGCTCTTCAAATATCTGAGCGCCTTTGCGACGAAGTTCGTCCCTGAAACCTTGCTGGGCATATAGAGCCTTTTCAAAGGCCTTCAAACCATCGCTGGAATTTCTTCCAAATTCAGCCGCGAGCTTGACAAAATCCTCTTTCCTTCCCTCAAAGCCTTTGCTCAAGTCAAGATAGGGCGTGACCACCTTATTCATTTTGATCGATTCAAAAGCGCTTGAGAGGTAAAAGGCCTCACCCTGCACAAAAACGCAGGTGCATGTGTCTGCATTATCATCATCGGTCGGAATGCCCCTGATGTGCGGCATAAAATATACATCGGGGTCTTTGTCAATCAGGTTGGATACGTATCCATGAGATATTTCAACAGGATAACAGAATGCTGCCCCCTGCTGGTCCGTGCCGTGCTGCTCTATCTTGTCGGGCAACACTACCCGGTAGCCAAGCTCTTTAAAGAAGGTGTTAAAAAACGGGAAAAACGTATTCATGAGGAAGGATCTGTTGATACCCACGGTAGGACGAGTGTCGGCCGGATCCTCAGGAGCCAGGTCTTTGAACACCAGTTTCTGGCGAAAATCCACCATATCATATTCGCGCGTGTCATACTCCAGGTCACGGATGAGGTTTACATAACGGTTGCATGCGCCACCAAAAGGATAGGTCTTGTCTTCAATCTGTATTCGCGCTATTTCACAGCGACGGTCGCATTTCTCTTTTCCACCTCCACAGACGAAGCTCTTTTTGTACGTAACCTGCCTGTTGGCCAAAGACTCAAGATCGAAGGACTGCTCTTTCATCAGCCCTATCTGGATTCTTCTCTCAACCTCGAGAGCCACTCCGAAAGCGCCCATCAATCCGGGCTCCGGAGGAACAACAATCTCTTTGCCTGTAAGCGCCGCCATGGCCGCCGGTATAGCCTCGTTGTAGCAGACCCCTCCCTGCATGAAAACCTTTTTCCCGACAGGCCTGTTACCCTTGACCCTATTGGAATAGTTCATGCAAATCGAATAAACGAGCCCCGCAACAATGTCATTTACAGGTATGCCTTCCTGAGCGGCGTTTTTAATGTCAGAACCTATAAAAGCTGCGCACTGGTCGTTAAAGTTGGGGGGTTTTAATGCGCTGTAAGCTACCGTCCCAATATCAGTAACCTTTAGGCCCAGACTCTCCTTGGCGGACTCCTCCAGGAATGAACCAGTGCCTGCGCTGCACGCTTCGTTCATAGCGTAATCACTGGGCACGCTGTTCGTTATATACGTGTATTTTGCGTCCTGCCCCCCTATTTCAAAAATCGTATCAACCTCGGGGTCAAAATGAACCGCTGCAGCGGCATGGGCTATGATTTCGTTGATGACTCCATTGGTCATGGCATGCAGTCCGGCAATCTGGCGTCCGGAACCGGTAACCCCCAGCCCCTGAATTTTCAACGGAATATCCACCTGATGCGCCAGACTCCTGTAAACCCGCCTCGAAGCCCCCACAGGGTCACCGTCAGTCCTCAGGTAGTCGGCTGCAAGGATCGCCTTGTCCGAACGTCTCATCAGCACGCCTTTTGTCGTGGTGGAGCCCACGTCAAGCCCCAGGATGCACTCATCCATTGGTTGAGGCAGTCCCCTTGAACGCTTTTTGAAAGAGACCATTTCCCGATAGTCACCCAGTGGATTCAAGTACCCAAATGCGGATGACTTCTGTTTGAAGACATTTTGAGCCCCGGAATAACTTTTTGTAGGATTGTCAAGAGCCCACAAAGCAGCGCCGAAGGCTTCGAAATACGGAGCCTGTTCAGGTATGAAAAGGTCATCTATATCCTGATTGAGGAAATGAGCCATGCTCTGGTTCTGTGAAGATCCGCCGATCAACATGACTGATTTTTTGGGCAACTTTTTCAGCAATTCAATTATCTTGCCCGCCATCATTTTCGCCAGACCGCTTACGACCTGGTCCTTCGGAACACCTTTGTTCAGAGCGTGAGTGCAGTCACTTTTACAAAAAACGCTACAACGACCTGAAACCTTGTGCGGATTCTCCGAAATTTCGAAAGTCGCCACCTCATCCAGTGTCACATTCATGCGCCCGATCTGCTGTAAGAAAAACTCTCCCGTGCCTGAAGCGCACTTGTTCCCTGTCTGGATACCCTGTATCTTGCCTTCCTCATCAAGATGATAGACGAGAAAAGTCTCGCCTCCCGCGCTGACGATGACCTTGTACTGGGGTTTGTCAACAAGGAGATGACCGACGGCCTCTTCCACAGCCTCAGGTTCGGATATTGTTGTTAAGTCTATGAAATTGATAAATTTACGACCCGTAACAGCAAGGGGTATTTCTTTGATGTTGGGGATGTTTTCAAGGGTGTCTACCAATGTCCGCCTGGGATTACCTTCATGCGTGATCACATCTACAGAAACGATCTCCGTGGTTGAGTCATCACGCCTGAGTCGAACAAGCGTCAAAGTAGAGGCCCCTAAACATACTCCGAGCGATTCCATTAAAGTAACTCCATTCTTCATAACCGAAATAAACAAGCACGCCAGCTCCAGGGTTCAGGCTATTTAAATTTTTTCCCGTCTGAACCGGAAGCCGCTCAATACTATTTCAAGTTAATTCTCTTTATCTCATTTGGTAACAATTTCAGGATAATTTTTCATCATGGCCGAGCAGCCTGTAGCTTTAAAACTCAACATTTAAATATAGTCCAACACTCTAAACTTGGCAAATAAATATCGGCGAAGACCATTGACGGAAATGGTCGGGAATTTTCCTGCAATCATCCAAGTATATCATACTGTGAGGATCATACATTATTCGCATTCCACAAAGTTTTTCAGCTGTCGACACAATTTTAATGACAAACTCCGTGAATTGACTAGAATAGTAATGTTTTGACATGATTTGAAAATTAGGAGGACGGAATTTGATCAAAAAAACGTTTTTATTTGCGGCCGTTGCGTCAGTGCTGACTTTAACTGCCATGACAGGTCTTGCTGGAGCCAGTTGAGCTGGTTGTTTTCCCTCCTGGGGAGGGTCAAGCAACTACGGCGCATCGAACTCTTACTATAACGCACCACAATACGGATATAACAACTACGGTTACGGGGCGCCACAGGGTTACGGTTATCAGGCTCAGGCAAACCGCACAAACAGACCTGCTCCAGCAGACGCCAAACCGAAAACGACAGATAAACAAAAAAAAGCAGCTCCGAAAAAACAGGCTAACTAAATCCCGACTTTTCATTCAGAGCGCCTGTGAAAGCAGCCGCCCTGAATGATCAGCTCACGATCTCCCCAAAAAAATCGGCCCCATTGAACTCGTTGAGTTTTACCGCGTATATTCCACCGGTTACGGCGCTGCCATCCGTTATGTAAAGATTCCCGTCTATTTCAGGGGCCTGGTCCCAGAGTCGTCCCTGCAACAGTAAATCCGTTTCCTCTGAATATCCTTCTATGATCGCTTTCTGAACCTGCCCGATTTTGGACCGATTCCTCTTTTCAATAAACCTGGAATGGGCGTCTTCTATCAACGCAACTCTTTGCTGCTTCAAGTCATGCGTCGTCGGGTCCCCGAGTGCAAAAGCCTCTGTCCCCTCCTCCGGTGAATAAGAAAACACCCCCACCCGTTCGATTTGGGCAGTTTCCACAAAATCCAGCAGTTCTTTGAATGCGTTTTCCGTCTCGGTCGGATAGCCCACCATGACGGTGGTCCTCAACACGATACCTGGGACCTCCTTGCGAGCCCTGTCTATTAGAGCCTTTATCGCATCTGTGTTCCACGGTCGGTTCATGCTTCTGAGCACTTCACCTGAAATGTGCTGAATTGGTATATCCAGATAAGGCAGAATTTTTTCTGATTCCTTCATCAATTCAAACAATTTTCCCGGAATGCCGTTTGGGTGCAAGTACATCAATCTTATCCATAAAACCGGATCTATTTTGGTCAGTCTGTCCAACAGAGTTTCCAGACCGTTTTTCAGCTTTAGATCATTTCCGTACGAGCACAAATCCTGGGCCACGAGGATCAGTTCAGTGGCGCCATGAGAAGCCAGGTCACCGGCCTCTGCTTCAAGTCTGTCTATTGTCTCACTCTTCATCCTGCCCCGTATTGAAGGGATAGAGCAGTAAGAGCATTTCCGGTCACATCCGTCCGAGACGCGCAGATAAGCATATCCCGGAGTGGTCAGAAGCCTTCCCTGAACTTTGGCGCGTTCATGACTTTCTGACAACTCTCTCGATTTTTTGCCTGGTCCCCTGGACTTGCTTTCTAAAATTCCCGGGAGGTTCTGAATGTCTTCAGGCTCCACGAAAATATCCACTTCAGGTAAAGACTCCGACGCGTCCGACTTGTAACGCAGAGGCAGACAGCCGGCCACTACCATGATCGCATCGGGATTATCGCTGGAGTAATCGAGAATAGTGTTTATGGACTCCTCGACCGCCGGTTCGATAAAAGCGCATGTGTTGATTATGATGACATGAGCCCCATCTGGTCCCTCCACAAATTGATAACCGGCCTCATTCATCACAAACATGATTTTCTCAGAGTCCACCCTGTTTTTGGGGCATCCCAGACTCACGATTGTGTAATATTTCTCCAAGTTGAATAATTTCCTCTCAGGACATTCGGACAAATGGTTTCAAGGGGTCTGGAATTGACAGTCCTTTTTTTGGATAAAGGCAGTTGTCAAATATGATTGAATCATTTTGAATTGGCGATTTCAAATATGCTTTCCGGAATCGACGGAAGAAATTTGATGTCGGTCAAATCGAATCTGTTGTAGTTTCCAAGGGCGTCATAAATAATGGCCCTGTTGATTGTGAACTTTTGTGAATCTATTCCCAAGGTAATCCTGTATGAACCTGGAGCAGCTTTTGCGCTGGTCAATTCAAGGAAAATCAAACTGTTGTCCCCATCCTTGGGCCGTTGAGGAAACCTGAATGAAAAATTCTTGTCTATTGCGCCGATGTTTGTAAAGAAACTGAAGAAATTCTCCACATTTAATTCTGCTGGAATCTCTCCGGTAACTGAAGTCTGGTCTTCAAGAAACTGCACCGAGTAAGAACGCCCGCGCATGACGACCTTCTGCCTCTCGGGAGACTGGACATCAAGAGTTATGAAAGAGGGCTTTCTGACATACATCACCCCCTCAAACGTGTCTTTGATATCCATGGAAATGTTCACTGTGACCTGGTCAAATAAAGCTCTAAAACAGCATTTATCCGCATAAACGGATTGAACTTTCTGCATTACCTGGTCGGCGTTCATCTCTTCAGCCAGACAAAGATGGCTGGTCATCGTTAATGCGCAGGCAATGACCAGAGCCACTAACTTTTTAACGCTCATTTGCGGAAATCCTTTGGTTCAGGCGCTATGGACAGATGCTTCACGATAGCGCATGGGTCGAATTCATTTTTGGGAACCTGAAAACCATTTGAAATCAGCTTTTGCCTTAAGTGGGCCATGGGCGGGGCCAGTTTAAACAGCTCCACATCATGCGAAATTTCATCAAAGACATCACCGCATGAACCGAAAGCCCTCAAGCGGCCTTTGTCCAGGATCATCAAGAGATCAAGCAAGGTCATGAACGGGGCCATGTCATGTGAGACTATGATTATGGTTCGACTTCGCCGGCTTTTCATATGTGCAATCATTCTAACCAGTTCAAGCGATGAATACGGATCCATGCTTGCCAGCGGCTCATCCAGAATCAGCGTTTCAGGATCATTTACCAGAACGCATGCTATCGCCAGCTTTCGTCTGGAGGCTTCAGAGAGAGAATTCGGGCTCAAATTCCCAATTTTTTCCAGGTCCAGGCCCACATCCTCACACGCCAGTCTGGACCTTCTGAACATTTCTTCATCTGTTAATTCGCTATCGATTCTGAATGGAAAGGTAATATCCTCAAGCACAGTTTCTTCAAACAGTTGCCTCTCAGGACACTGAAAGACAAGACCTACCATTTTTGGAGCCTGAGATCCAAACAGGCTAATGTCTTTTCCATCCAGAAGTATTCTTCCTGATGTCGGAGTTAGAAGCCCGTTGAGGTTTTTCAACAATGTGGTCTTCCCCGAGCCCGTAGTCCCCAGGATGCCCAGCACCTGGCCTGAGCCTACGGTAAACGAGACGTCATGCAGCGCCTCCAGACTCCAGGGAGTCTTTGGGGCATATACATATCGCAGACCTTCGACCCGAATTTCCATTCCCGGAATCTCCTCAAAGGGGTCCCGTAATCAATTTTTCCAGCCACTTGCCAAACCGTGTCAAGCTACTTTTCCTTCACTCTCCACGTAGCGCCGGAAGGCCCATCTTCTATCAGGATACCGTAATTCAATAACCTGTCCCTGATCTCATCGGCGCGTTTGAAATCTTTATCTTTGCGAGCCTGAGATCGTTGCTCTATCATGCTGACAATCTCAGATTCCTCAATGCCAAGATCACGGGTTCCAGCGTGTCGCACGCTTTCTATGAAAGAGCCGGGATCTTCGTTCAGAATTCCCAGGATATTTTGTGACAGATTTAAAATATCATTCTTGCATTCGACAAGTGTCTCCGGAGTTGGAATCCGGTCAGTGGTTCTCCCAAATTCGGTATTAATCCGGTTTATACATCTTGCTGCGTCAAACAGTGTCGCCAGGCATCGGGGGGTGTTAAAATCATCATCCATAGCCGCCATAAAACGCCCGTTAAGATCTACCAACTCATTCGGTGTTTCTTTTAGAGAACCGCCGGCGTTTGTGAGCTGGTCAAGAACCATGATGGCTGCGTAAAGTCGCTCCAGAGCGGTCGCAGCCTCCTTGAGACTTTCATCACTATAATCCAGAGGGCTACGGTAATGGCTGGACAGCAGAAACAGTCTCAGCGTTTCGGGATGACAATTTTTTAGAATATCCCTGATGTTGAGAACATTTCCCAATGATTTCGACATCTTTTCTGATCTGATGTTCACAAATCCGTTGTGAATCCAGTAGGTGGCGAATCCTCCGCCGCTCGCGGCCTCAGACTGGGCTATCTCGTTTTCATGATGTGGAAAAGCAAGGTCGGCCCCTCCCCCATGTATGTCGAAACGTTCACCGAGAAACTTGACACTCATGGCGGAACACTCGATATGCCAACCCGGTCTACCCTGTCCCCAAGGGCTGTCCCAATAAGGCTCACCTGGCTTGGCAGCCTTCCAGAGCGCAAAATCAAGCGGATTCCGCTTCTTCTGATCTATTTCAACCCGGGCGCCGGACACCAGATCCTCTATTTTCTTGCCGGATAGTTTTCCATAACCAGGAAAGCTTTCCACCGAGTACATCACGTCGCCATCAGCGACATAGGCGTTGCCGTTGTTTATCAATTTGGCAATTATGTCCTGAATTTCCCTGATGTGATCGGTGGCCTTGGGTTCGAAGGTGGGTCTGAGAACCCCCAATGCGTCCATATCAGTGTAAAATTCTTTTATGAACCTTTCCGCCAGCTCTTTCCAGTTTTCTCCCAGCTGATTGGCGCGGTTTATGATTTTGTCGTCAACATCGGTAAAGTTCCTGACGTATGTCACATCAAAACCACTCTTAATAAGGCGCCTGTATATAACGTCAAAAAGAACCACCGACCTGGCATGACCAATGTGACAAAGGTCGTACACCGTGACGCCGCACACGTACATTCCCACTTTATTAGGGATTATAGTTTCAAACACGTCTTTCTTTCGCGTTAGAGTATTATAAATTTTTAGCCCCATGTTTAATTCTCCAGTCACAATCATATTAAAACTGTCAACAAACCATCCGGATTATATGGCGCGTTTTCACGAATCTCCCGACTTTTCCAGCAACACCACTGCCGACGCCGCTATGCCCTCCTGCCTTCCAGTGAATCCCATTTTCTCGGTGGTGGTAGCCTTCAGGTTGACCAGCGATTGATCAACGCAAAGGACCTCCGACAAACTTGCCAGAATCATGCTGCGATAGGGACCTATTTTAGGTTTTTGGGCAATTACGGTCATATCGACATTGGAGATTGTGAAACCCAGGTCTCTCAATTCGTCCACCACATCTTTAAGTAAAAGCAAGCTGGAAATCCCCTCGTAAGAAGGATCGGTATCCGGGAATCTCATGCCGATGTCGCCCAGTCCGGCGGCCCCCAACAATGCGTCCACCAGGGCGTGGACCAGAACATCCGCATCCGAATGTCCAAGCAGACCTTCCGGATGGTCTATTTCTACACCTCCGAGGATTAGCCTCCGTCCCGGCGCAAATCTGTGGGCGTCAAAACCCTGGCCTATACGCAAGATTTTCTACCTCCAAAATAACTAATAACCATAGTTTAATGGATAACTTTCGTCAAGGAGCGCCTGGCCGCTCTCACTACCGGTTTCCGTCTGTCAGAGATGTGGAATGGGCTCTTTCTTGACGAATCCAAGCTCGTGGCATAAGATTGACTCATTATAAGCATTTTTTTCGGCAATTTTTCGGCGTAGTTGTTGGTGAACATGAAAAAGCGCTCAGTAAGAATTTCAAATTCCAGGTTGGCTTTGAGCCTCATTGCCTGGATTGGGGCGGGCATTCCTCTAATGCTACTACTTGCGCTTTTTAGTGGGATGGCCGGAGGCATTTTGGGAACCTATCTGGTTTTCTCCAAAGACCTGCCTGATATTCCGGATCTACGCGCATACAGACCAAAAACCGTGTCCACTTTTTATGCTGATGATGGTTCGGTAATCGGATTGTTTTATAAGGAAAAACGCTTCCCCATATCTGTGGATTCACTTCCTCCCCACGTTCTGAACGCATTTCTGGCGGCAGAGGACGCTCGATTTTTCTCTCACCCCGGAGTCGATCCCATAGGAGTGGGTAGAGCCGTTGTAAAAAATCTGAAGGTCGGAAATTACGCTCAGGGCGCAAGCACCATCACCCAGCAGGTGACACGTAATTTCATATTGTCCAGGGAAAAGAAATTTTCTCGAAAGATCAGGGAAGCCCTGCTGGCCTTTCGTCTTGAGAAGACCTTATCAAAGAAAGAAATACTGGGGCTCTATTTAAACGAAATATATCTCGGACGGGGGGCATACGGCGTTGAAGCGGCATCCGCTGTATATTTTGGCAAGAAATCAAAAGAGTTAACCATACCAGAGGCGGCTCTGATTGCCGGTTTAGTGTCCAACCCAACAAAAAACGCTCCTCCAAAAAACATGGAAGGCGCGCTCAAAAGACGCGAATTCGTGCTGACCAGCATGTTGCGGAACAACTTCATAACCTCCGAAGAATACAATTCCGGCATGGTAGAAGTCCCTAAATTCAGGGAGAATCTGCCCACCCCCGCGGAGAGGACTCCTTATTTTACCGAGGCGGCCAGGCAGTACATCCTGGAAAAATACGGGGCTCAAAAGCTTTATGATGACGGCCTTCAAGTCTGGACCACCTGTGACATAAAACTTCAGGAAAGGGCATCGGAAAGTCTTTTAAGGGGCGCTCAATCCTGGGAACGGCGCCAGAACAGGCCACAGGGTCTGGTGAAACGGCTCAAGCCCCCCGAAGTAAAAGATTTCCTTAATGCCGAACCACTGGCCGAGCCTACTATCGGCTCATTTGTTCAGGCTGTGGTCATTGAAACCCCCAGGCAGGCCAAAAAGAGCAAGGACAAGAAACATGAGGTCGTCTCGACCAGCCACAGGCTAGCGTTTCAGGGAGGCCTTTACTTCAACATCGACCTGGAGGGGGGTCAGGCATTCCGTGTCAACGATGTTGTTGAATTCAGAGTTGTAGAATCATCGGACGGAAATGTCAGCCTGCTTCAGTTAAAATCGCCTGCGGTTCAGGGCGCCGTCGTTTGTATTGAGAACGCCACAGGTTTTATCAGGGCACTGGTCGGAGGTCTTGACTTCGAGAAATCAAACTTCAACCGGGCCACCCAGGCTCATCGACAACCCGGTAGCGCCTTCAAACCCATCGTGTTCGCCTCTGCCCTCGAATGGGGAGCATATAGTACTCGCACCATGGTTTATGATGAGCCGATCGCAGTCGTGATTGACCCACGGGAGCCCGAGTGGATGCCATCAAATTCCGATGGCGGTTTTCTGGGCCCTGTTAACCTGAAGCGTTCACTTGCGCAGTCTCGAAATATTGTAGCCGTCAAACTCGTTATGGACGTGGGCCCCGGCACGGTAATTAAAATGGCCAGGAACATGGGCTTTCAGACCGCTCTGGGTCCGAATCTGTCTATCGGCCTGGGGTCATCCGAAGTCACCCCTCTTGAACTGACTTCGGCATATTCTGTCTTCCCCAACATGGGGGCCCGAATTCCACCAAAATTGGTAAAAAAGGTTGTAGACCGTTTTGGAAAAGTCCTTGAGGACAACACCCAGCCATCAGAGCTACTCAAGACGTTTACGTTGGAGAGAAATCTCCGCGGAAACAAATCTGAAATAGTGGTAACCGGGTCAAACTCCACTGGACAGACGTCCCACAACTATCTGGATCAACGTCTGATAGCCTCCATGAGGGCCTTGGAGGTGGCGTCACAATCTTCCGGGCGTTCGGAGGATTTACAGTTCATCAAGAATGCCAACAGTGCGCTGATCACAGACGAACAGGGCGCCGTTCAGGCGATGAGCCCGCAGACCGCCTACCTGATGTTGAGCATGATGCGTGAGACCTGCGTTTCGGGGACCGCATCGGCCGCAGCAAAACTAAAGAGAATCGACATTGGGGGTAAGACGGGGACTACTGACGATTGCGCAGACGCGTGGTTCGTCGGGTATAACGGTAAGTACACAACAGGTGTGTGGCTGGGCTTTGACACCAAGACTTCCCTTGGCAAGCAGGAATATGGCGGAACTGCAGCCTTACCTATCTGGATGGATTTTATGGCGGAAGCCCTCAGGAATGAACCGCTGACAGCGTTTGCGCCACCTGAGGGAGTGGTTTTCTGGGAAGCCAACACCAAACCTGGGCCTGATAATGTTGAGAGGCTTTTCGAATTTGGTCCTGATATTGATCCCTCTTTCAATCCGAAACAAAATTGTCCGATAGATTCTACATATTTCGTGACAATGGGCTATCAGGACGCATACAGTCCGGACATGATGAATTTTGGCATGCAGTCCATGAATCATCCGGGGTCCTTAAGGATTCTTTCTCCTGAAGGACAGACTCTTGGTTACGGTTACCCTTTCAGGGATGAAACCGGCCGGGCTTCACTCTACAAAGAACCGGCCTACGCCCAGACGCAGGATTATTACCAGGGTTTCATGCCTAATCAGGGAAATTATTACAGCCGACAAAATCCATATTCCCAGACCATGCCGGGCGGATCAATGAGACCTGACCCAAGAAATCCCTACTATCAAAGGAACAACGAAGGCTATGGCGCGTTCGAGTAGATCTTCCATTTTAATCACTTTACTTATCATCTTCGGGATTGGGATAGTACTGGGAATGTGGGTGAACAAACGTCCCACATCGGTCCCGATGAGCGCCCCTCCCGTGGCACAGAACTATGACGCCCTCGAAAGCGGGGAAGCGGTGGTCATGAGAGTCTACCGCGAACTCAGCCCTGCCGTTGTCAACATCGTTTCCAAAAGCCTTGCTTACAACTTCTGGATGCAGGCCGTCCCGCAGACCGGACAGGGCACCGGTTTCATCATAGACGAAAAAGGACACATTCTCACCAACAGCCATGTCATAGGTAGTGGCCAGAATATCGAAGTCACTTTTATGGGTGACAAAAAACTACAGGCAATTCAGGTGGGCCAGGATCCTGTCAGTGATCTTGCAGTGATAAAAATTCAGCCTTTTCCCGGATTGGCCGTAGCTCCTCTGGGAAATTCCGAGTTTCTAACTGTTGGGCAGCGAGTCATTGCTATTGGAGATCCTTTCGGTTTCCAGCACACCGTCACATCCGGGTTTATCAGCGCTCTTAACAGGGATTTAATAATAGATAACAGAACGATGTTCGGCATGATCCAGACGGACGCCGCCATCAATCCCGGCAATAGCGGAGGGCCCCTGATCAATTCCCGTGGTGAAGTAATCGGAGTCAATACCGCCATTGTAAGTGAGACGCGCTCGTTTGCAGGAATAGGTCTCGCCCTACCCATTAATAGGGCCAAAAAGGTGGCGGCCCAGATTATCAAGATGGGAAGGGTCATGTATCCGTGGTCGGGGATAGCTGCCGGCACCGATCTGGAACCACAATTGATCCGGGCATTGGGTTTGCCGCCTCTGAAGGGTTTCCTCATCTCGGTAATCGCGCCGGGAAGCCCGGCATTTCAAAGCGGTTTGAAAGCCGGTAGCCAATATGCCGGTGGATACAGGGGACGCCCTCTTCTTGTGGGAGGAGACATCATACTGGCGGTTGATGACACTCCTGTTTCTGGATTTGAGGACTTTCAGAACATTATCGTACAGAAAAACATTGGTGAGCAGATAAAGCTGAAGGTGTGGCGCGCCGGCCAGGAATTCACGGTGAACCTGGTGCTGGCCGAAGACCCTCGCATGACCAAACGCCCTGGCGTGTGACAAGTTTACGGAGCTTTCCATGCCGCTCATCGACGTCACCCTGGGAATGCGAAATGGCATGATCGCCTTCCCGGATGACCCTTCTTTCGAAATGACACCGATGGGTTCGATATCCAACGGCAATCCGTACAATACCTCTTTATTAAAGCTTTGCTCACATACAGGGACCCATGTAGATCCACCGCGGCATTATTTTGACTCAGGCTTTTCTGTTGATCAGATCCCCCTGAGTCATCTTGTCGGTGAAGCTGTAATACTGGATATGCGCGGCAAGTCGCGGATAGGAGCGGAAGACATCCGGCGCTCGGATTTTAAGGGTCAGTCCAGGATTCTGTTCAAGACCGACAATAGTTTTAATTTACGTCATAGAATGTTTTCAGAGAATTTCTGTCATCTTACACTCGATGGAGCCCTGTTCCTGGTTCAAAATGGGATGAAACTTGTCGGAATAGATTACCTTTCCATAGAGAGTTTAGACGCATCAGACGCTCCTGTTCACAAAACAATTCTTGGCTCGGGAGCAGTAATTGTGGAAGCGCTGGATTTGCTGGACGCCCCCGCCGGACCATGTAGAGTATTATGTTTGCCCCTAAAGATAATTGACGCCGACGGTGCGCCAGCCCGGGTGTTGATCGAGGTTCAGGAAACAGAGTCATTCAGGTAATCTATCCTGTAACTTGCCCCCACAGTCCCCAGTTTCACCTCAGCCCCCTGCAGAACTCCATTTTATTGCTTTCCCACCCCGTAAATCGAACTCAAAAAAAATTGACATCACGGCATTACACGGATAAGATACGCTTTTAACATAGGGCTACCCCAAGATGCGCCCGTAGCTCAGCTGGATAGAGCGTCTGACTACGGATCAGAAGGTCGGGAGTTCGAATCTCTTCGGGCGCACCAATATATTCAATAGGTTACAGAGATGGCTCTGTCGCTTTTTTTTGTTTTTGCTGCACCCTTGCTGCACTGAGAATCACATTGGCGCCAATCAGAATGTGTTCGCATTGGTAAAACAAAGTTCCTCCTGCCATCTCCGGACGCATTCTAATCGACATATTGAACCCCGGACGAATCTTCTTCTAATTTTTGACATGCCAAGTTGTAAATCCATTCTCGTCACTACATTGGAATCTTGGGACTAACCTCACCCTTATAAAGCAAATAAATTAAAAAAATTAATTGTATAGATGGCTGAGAGTGGTCAGGATATGGACAACAGCAGAAAAGAACAAACACCATAGAAATATTAATACCTTGCAAAGATACAAAAAAAGATATAGAAACACGTAAAACATCACACTAGAGAAGTCCTATCAAATACTTACAAGGATATTACATGGAAGATTACAAAAGGACTCATCCATGGCTGACCTTTGTTGCAAACCTAAAAGCGATACCGTGGAATCTGTGGGCGCTACTAGGGGAGTGCCAATCAAAATGTGAACACATCAGGGATGCTCCTATATTGCCAGATTCTTACAGAGAGTTGAGTAGAATATATTTGATACGAGGAGTAGTCGCCACGGTTGCCATCGAGGGCAATACCATATCTTTGGATGAAGCTTTGGACTGTTGGGAGGGGGAATCTTCTTTGCCTCCGACGAGAGAATACCAAGGTCGAGAAATCAAAAACTTCAGGATGATTCATGACAAACTTCTGAATATTTTTCAAGCCGGGGAAAAACCTCAGATAAGCGTACAGCTTATCAAAGAGTTAAATAAGGATGTGCTAAATGGCCTAGTATTGGAGGATCATGTTCAACCGGGACAAATCACCTTGAGACAAGTTGGTGTGAGCAGATATCGAGGGGCAAAGCCAGAGGAGTGTGAATACCTCCTTGAGAGACTGTGCAATTGGCTGAACGACACAGGTTTTCAACCGCCAGATCCGTCAATGACTTTCATTTTTGGGATCATTAAGGCCGTAATTGCACACCTCTACATCGTCTGGATCCATCCGTTTGGTGACGGAAATGGGAGGACCGCCCGCCTTGTGGAGCTGATCATTTTAATGTCCGACGGCATCCCGGATCTCTCGGCTCACCTGTTAAGTGATCACTATAACCGTACCAGGGAAGACTATTACGAGGAATTAGCAAGGTCTACTGCAAGGAATGGGGATTTTATCCCTTTCATGGTTTACGCAGTTACTGGCCTATTGCGAGGTTTGCAGGATCAAGTAAGGGTCATCCAGAAACAGCAATGGATGGTGGTGTGGCAGGGGTACGTTTACAGAAACATCAAGGGAAAACCAGGACCAATAAAGGAAAGAAAACTGCGGTTTGTTCTGGCCGTTTCAGAGCACGATCAAGCTATTCCCGTCAATTCATTGGAGAAGATGTCAGAGATCTGGGAGATATATCATGACCAGGCAAAAAATGCCATAAAGAATGATGTTATAGCGCTTGTTAGCGACGGTCTCCTTTTAAGAGAAAAAGGGACAATCAGGGCAAATCTCAAGGCTCTGTCTGCGTTCAGAAGTGTTGCTCTGGGGTCTTGACATGAAGATCAGCTGGTTTACCTGATTCATGAGAAGGACTATGTGTTGTCACTTTTGATCAGGCTCATTCAATAAATCCACACGAACAATTGAAGCCAACCACGCCTGGAAATTTTGGTCACGTTTTTTGATATAATACGAGTGAACACGAGATAACAGGAATTGACAACTAGCTGGAAGATTTAAGGAAAATGAATGTGGGTAATGAGCTTTGTCTGACTACGGATCAGAAGGTCGGGAGTTCGAATCTCTTCGGGCGCACCAATATATTCAATAGGTTACAGAGATGGCTCTGTCGCTTTTTTTGAGGGTGTTCAGAATTCTGTGTCAGTTAACTGAAAGCTGATATGATCAGTAGAAC